>DATNQN010000067.1 GCA_036703985.1 Leptolyngbyaceae cyanobacterium | reverse complement strand
GGGGGGCAGGGTAGCAGGGGGCAGGGGGAAAGGGGAAATTTGTGACTCCTGAATTCTGACTCCTGAATTCTGACTCCTGAATTCTGACTCCTGAATTCTGACTTCTGAGTTCTGACTCCTGAATTCTGACTCCTGAATTCTGAATTCTGAATTCTGACTCCTTTCTTCAATCAAAAATCGAAAATCTAAAATCCCTGACCCCTCGCCCTGTAAAATTGTTACGGACATAGACACGCTCAAGGAATCGAGGGATGGTAGCTACAGAAGACAAGCATTCATCGCGAGGAGAATCTCCTACCTTTGATCTATCAGCTTATCTAGCCCAGCGACAGGCTTTGGTAGAAGCGGCTCTGGAGCGTTCCATTCCCATCGTATATCCGGAAAAGATATATGAGGCAATGCGCTATTCCTTATTGGCAGGGGGTAAGCGCTTGCGTCCTATTCTTTGTTTAGCCACCTGCGAACTAGCTGGCGGTACGGTGGAAATGGCAATGCCAACAGCCTGCGCCTTGGAGATGATCCATACTATGTCGTTGATCCACGATGATTTACCAGCGATGGATAATGACGACTATCGACGAGGTAAGCTGACAAATCATAAGGTTTATGGGGATGCGACGGCAATTTTGGCTGGTGATGGTTTATTAGTTTATGCTTTTGAGTGGATTGCTACTCAAACTAAAAACGTGCCAGCCGATCGCGTTTTACAGGTAATTGCTCGTTTAGGCAATGCCTTCGGTGCAAATGGAGTCGTGGGCGGTCAAATAGTTGACTTGGAATCGGAGGGAAAATCAGATATCAGCCTGGAAACTCTCAACTTCATCCACACCCACAAAACAGGAGCTTTATTAGAAGCTTGTGTAGTTTGCGGTGGGTATTTGGCTGGAGTATGCCCCGCAGATTTGCAACGCTTATCCCGCTATGCTCAAAATATCGGTTTAGCGTTTCAGATTGTCGATGACATTCTGGATATCACCGCTACTCAAGAAGAGTTGGGTAAAACTGCTGGCAAAGACTTGCAAGCTCAAAAAGCGACTTATCCCAGCTTATTAGGGTTGGAAGAATCGCGAAAACTGGCTAAAGAGTTGATAGAAGGTGCTAAAGCTGAAATGGCTCCCTTTGGGGAAAAAGCTCTACCTTTAATGGCACTAGCAGATTTTATTACCGCTCGCACTCACTAACCGTTAACGAGGACGGGTTTTGTTAGACAATCTAGATTAACCCGTTCTCACGTTCAATAACTCCCATCGTACTTAATCCACGAATTCCCAATCCAAAATCATATGCAGGACTTTGGCCAAATTCTAGACAACCAGGTACTGCTGGTTGCTCTGTTAGCTTGTTTAATTGCTCAAATCTGCAAGCTGATCGTCCACTTTGTCCAGCATGGTAAGGTAACAGTCCGCGTGCTGGTGGAAACTGGCGGTATGCCTAGCGCTCATTCGGCTCTGGTTGCTTCCCTTGCTACTGGAGTGGGACAAAAACTGGGATGGGCTAGCCCCGATTTTGCTCTGGCGGCGATTTTTGCCATTATCGTGATGTACGATGCGGCGGGAGTGCGACAAGCTGCCGGCAAACAAGCACGCATTCTCAACCAAATTATTGATGAATTATTTAGAGAACACCCAACTTTTAATGAAGACCGTTTAAAAGAATTACTGGGACACACCCCTTTTCAGGTAATTGTCGGCTCGATTTTAGGAGTTACCATCTCTTGTTTGGCTAACTCGCCATTATTGAAAGGTTGAAGGATGAAGTCAGGAGTCAGAATTCAGAATTCAGGAGTCAGAATTGAGAAAGTCAATTCTATTATTTCTTTCCCCATCTCCCCATCCCCCCATCCTCTCAATTTCAGGATACTGAAGCCAGAGATGCCAAAGGGTTAGGAATAGTATCGGAAGGAGCTTGGAATTCTCCAGTTTGTACATACTCCAAGCGCAATTTCAGCCATGTCACAAATTGACGATTAGTGGAAATTACGGCAACTGCTGGTTGCGGACATTTCGCCTTTGCATCTTTCATTTCTGGTGCTTCCAGAAAAGCGGGTTCCTTAACTAACCAAAAATCGATTTCTTTTTCGTTTTCTTGGTAATTTCTGGTTCTTTCCTTGAGTACTTCGGCAAAAGGTTCTTCTTCCAATAAAAAGCGCTGGCTAGCTAAAACGTAATAGTAAGTTGTCATTTGTCATTTGTCCTTTGTCATTCGTTATCGGTCATTTGTGATTTGTCATTTGTCCTTTGTCATTTGTCATTGGAGTTTTTAAATTTGTTAGTAAGCATTTGATTGATTGATTACTAACTAATGACTAATGACCAATGACTAATGACTAATGACCAATGACAAATAACTAATGACCTAGTATTGCTTGTTTCATTTCTCGAACGGCTCGTTCTAGTCCGACTAAAACAGCCCGACTTATAATTGTATGACCAATGTTGAGTTCTTCCATACCTTTTAGGCTGGCAACTGGGTAAACGTTCCAGTAGGTGAGTCCGTGTCCGGCGTTTACTCGCAGTCCAGATGAAATCGCGTATTCGCATCCGGTAGCTAAAACCGCTAATTCCTTTTCTAGACTCGCTTCATCGCGTGCTTCCGCATATTTCCCGGTATGAAGTTCGATAAACTTCGCTTTTACTTTAACAGCAGCATCGATTTGTGGTCGATCGGCATCGATAAATAAGCTAACCGGAATTCCCGCATCTTGTAACTTTGCCACGATATCGGTCATGCGGGAAATTTGTCCTGCCACGTCCAGTCCGCCTTCAGTGGTGACTTCTTCCCGGCGTTCCGGAACGAGGGTAATGTAATCTGGTTTGATGTCGATCGCGATCGCTACCATTTCATCAGTAGCCGCCATTTCCAAATTTAAATGAGTGCGTACCGTCTGCCGCAATATTCGCACATCCCGGTCTTGGATATGCCGCCTGTCTTCTCGCAGATGCACGGTAATTCCATCCGCGCCGGCTAGTTCTGCCAATACTGCCGCCGCTACGGGGTCGGGTTCCACCGTGCGACGCGCTTGACGGATGGTAGCTACATGGTCAATGTTAACGCCGAGTGTAGGCAACTTGGATTCTCCCTATGCCTAGAATCTTCCGTCCTTCATCTTATCGAAAAATCGGGTATAAATCTTTCCAGGACGGCTTTTGTGGGATTTGTGCAAATATTTGATGGAAAAGTTCAACGATATAGGAAGAAAACGTCAACGATCGCCGATTAAATTGACGATCGCTGCGATCAACTGCTCTGGATCGACTGGCTTGGGCATATGGCGTTGAAATCCGGCAGCGATCGCTTGTTGCTGGTCAATTTCTGCTGCGTAAGCCGTCAGAGCGATCGCCGGTACCTGTCCCCCCCGCGCCGGGGGCATGGTTCGGATTTGTCGAATTAGCATATAGCCATCCATCATCGGCATCCCAATATCGCTAACGATCAAGTCTATTTTCGATCGAGAAAAAGTTTCTAATGCCTCGATAGCTGATTGGGCTACAAACACCTTTGCCCCAGCTTCTTGCAGGATAAACGCCACCACATCTCTGGCGTCTTCCTCATCATCGACTAACAAAACTCTCACCTCAGCCAGCGGGTAATGAGCAACGGACAACGGAGAATAGTCTAAAGGCTGGCTGTTTCCTTCTTTTAATTCCCCCTTTTCCAGCAGGGGTAGCTGAACTGTAAACGTAGCGCCTTGTCCTTCCCCAGCGCTATCTGCGCTAACCGTTCCACCGTGTAACTCAACTAAATGGCGAACGATTGCCAACCCCAATCCCAATCCGCCAAATACCCTGGTGGTGGTTGAATCTGCTTGACGGAAATATTCAAACACGTGAGGTAGAAATTGCAAAGAAATGCCTTTACCGGTATCGCTAACGGTAATTTGAGCGTAACGTTGCAAGTTTTGAGTTTTGAGTAAGGTTAACTCCTGCAAAGGCACTTCGCAAAAATGCGGTTTTTCTAGAGAGTTTTGATTTGCATTTTCTAATTGAGAATCTCGAACGGAGAACTCAACACTCTCTAATTTCACCTGGATTTTTCCTTGTTCTGGGGTAAATTTCACCGCATTAGAAACTAAATTCCAAATCACTTGTTGCAGGCGTCCGGAATCTCCTAACACTTTGCCTGTTGTTGGGTCAAGCGATACCTGAATTTGAATGGACTTGGCTTGTGCGGCTAAACGAACCGTTTCCAGTGCGGCGTTAATCGTCCAAGCTAAATCAACGGGAACCATGTTCAGGTTCAACTTACCTCGTAGGATGCGAGACACATCTAAGAGATCTTCAATGAGTTGGGTTTGCAGTTTAGCATTACGCTCAATGGTTTCTAAGGCGTAAGCGGTTTTTGCCTCGTCTAATCTTCCAGTGCGAAGTAATTTAGACCAGCCGAGAATCGGATTGAGAGGCGTTCGTAACTCGTGAGATAACACGGCGAGAAACTCGTCTTTGATGCGGTTGGCTGCCTCCGCTTCTTCTCGCGCTGCTTCTGCCCGGGCTAGATTTTCTGCTAATTCTCGCTCTCGTTGCCATAGCAAGTCAGCCGAAAATTCCAGGGATTTGCCTAATAAAGCGACTTCTTTGATGGTTGAGGGACTGATTTGAGGGCGTTCGCCTTTCGCCAACGCTTCGGCGGCTGTAGCAGATAAGGTAATGCCGCGAGAAATCTGCCGCGCTAATACGATCGCACCCGTACCGCTGATTAGCAGCAACGTCAATCCAGACCAGATCACCAGCCACATCGCTCTTTGAGAAGGGCCCTGGATGACCGTTACCGGCACGGTGACGGCAACTGTCCAGCCCAAACCGCTTATCCGACTAAAGGCGACATATACTCGCTGTCCTTCCAGGGTGGTGTCGCGGTAAACTCCCTCCGTTGTCTTTGCAATCCGTTTGAGGAAAGATGGCGTTCCGGACTTTCCGACGAAAAGTTCCGGATTGCGGGTTCTGGCAACTACGATACCGCGATCGTCAACCACTGTACGAGTCCATTCTCCATCTACGGGAGACTGTTCTTTGACAACGCTTGCCAATGCTTGCGGGGTAATGATCGCACTGAGAACGTAGAGTAGTTTTTCATTTCGCATCACGGGAACGCGGACTGGGAAGGCGAGATTTCCCTCCTTTCCACGGGTGAGATGGCCTACTGCTGACTGGCGCGTCCGCGCTACCCGTCGCACGCTTTCTAGCTCGATCGCGTAAGGCAAAGGCTGACCGAAAGGTTTTTTGGTATTTACCAACTGGCGACCGTCTGGTGATAGGAGGATGGCAGCCATCCAGGTTGGTTGCGTCTGCGTTATTCGCTTGGCGTGATTGTAAAAAGACTTCAGATCTCCTTGGTCGAGTTTCTCCGATGTCGCCAGTGCTTGAAGTATGCGAGATGTGCTGGCAATCTCGCGTTCTACTGTCACTGCTAGGTCGCGGGCGGCTAGAAGGGCGCGGCGCTCTGATGTTGCTTGCTCCTGGGTTGACAGTTTATAGACGATCGTCACTGCAAACAAGACTACGGGGAGCAAAGCCCCTGCTAGGAGCAGCACCAGATGCCATCTGAGTGGCAGCGCCCAATCTCTGAATGTGGTCGAATTGTGATTCTTGCTTGTTTGAGACAACCCTTTCACCTAGCGCGGAACTCTTGATTTAATCTGCACTATTGCAGAGTAGGGAAAAATTAATCAAAAAAGGAAAAATTAGATTTTTGTAACATTTTCGCCTTGCTCGCTCCCTTTTCTCTTTGATAACTGAAAGAGTAACTTATGAGTACAACAGCTTACTGTTACTTCCGATATCGTCTTCTCAAACCCTAGTTAGAGAAGATCGTATTAGAGAGAATACGACGATCATACCCTGAGTTAAAATCTCCAGTTTCTTAATTAGCTAGTGCAGATTGCCAATCTCAACAATATTCCTAGTTTGGTGTATCAATTTCTACATCAGACAACAAATTTTAGTAGGCTGAGGTTCCTCATTGCCAAAGCGATGAAATTGAGAGTACCTAAAAGCTCGACTGCCATCATTTAGAACGTCGTCCCTGCTGCTTGCTGTACTTCCGATCGTTAGATATCTCCTTTCAAATATTGTAGAGACGTTGCATATAACGTCTTTACAATATTTGAAAGGAAATTACTATGAGAATTAACATGAAAAACGCCGCTGATTTACTTCGTATTTAATGATTCTTGCAAACGCCGATTAACCTCATTCCAATTGACAACATTCCACCAGTTATTTAAATATTGATTGCGTTGATTTTGGTATTTGAGATAATAAGCGTGTTCCCATACATCATTGCCCATAATCGGATAAGCACCATCCATAATTGGGCTATCTTGATTGGCTGTGGTGGTAATTTGCAGTTGACCGTTTGGATTGCGAATTAACCACACCCACCCGCTACCAAAGCGAGCGCCACCTGCTGCGTTAAATTGTTCTTTAAATTGGGAAAAATTACCGAAAGTTTTGGTGATTTCTTGGGCGATCGCACCTGTTGGCTCACCACCACCTTGAGGACTCATAATTTGCCAAAACATGGTGTGATTGAGATGACCGCCGCCATTGTTCCGAACTGCGGTACGGATATCTTCCGGAACGCTGTTTAAATCTCGCAATAGTGCTTCGACAGTGCTATTTTGCAAATTAGGATATTTGGCTAGAGCTTTGTTCAAATTATCTACGTAAGTTTGATGGTGGCGATCGTGATGCAGCCTCATTGTTTGACCATCGATATGTGGCTCTAGGGCTGCGTAATCGTATGGTAACGGTGGTAGTTGAATTGATGCGGCACTAGTGGTTTGCGCTATGGGGTTACTGACTGTCGTAGCGGGAGAAGACTCTGCCTGGGGCGCTTGTTGGCAAGCAACGATCAGTACGATCAGAGTGATTCCTAACCATAGAAATCGGATTGCGAGTGAGAAGATTTTTTTCATAACTCGTTTGGTGAAAATCAAAAGTACTAACTTAAATATTACTCATTAATTTAGTTAGCGATTGCATTAATAAAATTGACGAGAATATTATATTACAAATACTATAATTCTTTTTTCCTGGCGGGAAACAAGCCCAGTAATGGACCGAGAACGACGCCGAAAACAAAGCCGCCTGCGTGTGCCCAATAAGCAACTCCGCCACTTTCCATACCGATATTACTGCGTGCATTGAGGCTGGCAACTCCATAGAGAGCTTGTTGCAAAAACCAAAAACCTAAAAAGAAAATCGCGGGAATTCTTACTGTGTAAAAAAAGAAACCAAGCGGAATTAAAGTGAGAATTTTTGTATGAGGAAAGCGGAGAATATATGCTCCCAATACCCCGGCGATCGCTCCGCTAGCGCCCAAAGCTGGAATATTAGACTGAGGAGAGAAAAACCATTGCGCCAAACCAGCTAAAATGCCGCAAGTTAGATAAAAAATTAAATACTTAAAACGACCGAGTTGCTCTTCTATGTTGTTACCAAAAATCCATAAAAACAACATATTGCCAGCTAAGTGTAAGAAACCTCCATGCAGAAATTGAGAGGTGACCAGGGTTAAAAATTGTGGTAATATCTGATTCGGTTCGCGGCTCAGCAAGCTGGCTGTTAAATCTCTGGGAACGATCGCGTAAGTGCGGAAAAAACTCTGTAATTCTTGGGGTGGTAAGCTGAGTTCGTACAAAAATATGACAATGTTGATGGCAATCAGTGCGTAGGTAAGATAAGGAGTAATTTTGGTTGGGTTGTCGTCATTTAAGGGAACCACTATTATTTTCCTTTTTTACTAAAATTTAAAATTGAAACCTGGTAACTTTAGCGATGAGAAGCACGCGCTGGAATTTAAAAAAATGGTTGAGTCTCAGCTTGGCAACCTTTTTGTTACTAATTCTAATTAATTTGGGGCTACCAGCGATCTTTCTCGTGCTGCAAGTACCTTCCTTTTCGATCGGCAACGAAACTTGGTGGGTTCTGGAATGGTCAAATACAGCCAGCGGATCTGGCATTCGATTTAACTTGCCGTTCCTGTTAGCGATCGCAGTTTTAATTGCTTTATTAACGCTCTTTTTGAAATCGCGCCGTCAGTCTTAGTAACTATTAACACTTCCTTCGCTGTCAAATTTATTATTTTGGCAAGAAGCAGGAGGCTGCGAGTCAGAATGCAAAATAACTATTCTGTGTCCCGTACACCCCCAACTTTTGCCTCGATCGCGCTTACCGGGCCTTTGGTTTCGATCGTATTATATACTTTGAATCCACCTGCTGAAAGCAAATTATAAAATTCATCTTCTGTCCGCATAAAATTACCGCCCAGCAGGAACAAAGTTAAGCCGCCCATACCAATAAAAGGCGACATTTTTTGGTTTTGAGGTAACATAAAATCAACCACTACCAATCTATCTTCAGATGTCATAACTCTGTGACAGTTCTGAAGAATTTTCATAGCTTGAGTATCATCCCAATTGAGCAAAACGCGAGATAGCAAATAAACATCGCCACCAGAGGGAATTGAATCAAAAAAGTTTCCTCCCACAATTTGACACCTATCTGCAACGCCAGCTACTTCCAAAACTCTATCTGCATCGACAACGACATCTTCGCGATCGAACAAAATAGCCTGCATCTTCGGATTCGCCTTCAGAATAGCCGCCGTCAGACTTCCAACGCCTCCTCCCACATCCACCAGTGTTTTAACTGCCGAAAAATCATAAGCTTCCAGCAACGGAAGCAGCCACTCCCTCGTTGTTTCTTTCATCCACTCATTGAAATTAAAAGATGACTCGGAATTCTGCTGTAAATAATTATAAAAACTCATTTTAAAAGTAGAATTAAAAGCATTTTCTCCCGTCTTGATAGCCTGAAATAAATTCCCCCAAACTCGATACAATTCATCCCCCATAGCCATCACAGTACCTCGTAAAGAATCAGAAGTACCAGTTAGAAGATGTTGGCTGAGGGAATTTAATTTAAATTTGCGATCGCTTTCCACCGAAAACACGCCAACGCTTACCAACATCCGCATCAGATGATAAATGCTACGAGCATCTACTGCGATCGCTTCGGCAAGTTCATCCGCAGTTTTAGAACCATCATGCAAAATATCCGGTATGCCCAATTTAGTCGCTACAAAAATTCCTTGCGATATTTGATATCCATACATCATTTCTAGTAAAACCGATGATGAAGATATCACTTCATTTGACGAATTTTCTGAATATAAACTCATGGTTTCTCCTTAAAAAATTAGAAATAACTTTTAAGTACATTGTTGCATTTCAGGACATTAAAGTAAGTTGTTGGGCTTTTTGGGCTAAAGCTCAACAACTTACCTAATGCTAAATTAAATGTCTTGCTTCATCGATGTATACTCTCAGTTGTTTAGCCATCACCTGAACGTGAGGAGGATAATTCATCGTAATATGATTTCCCGGCACTTCTCGCACCTCGACACCGCCGCTAGCTACATCAATCCAAGGTAACTCCGGATTTTTAGCATTCACTTCATTTTGTTCGGTAGCGCGGAAAAAGATAATTCGACCCGCATAAGTGCGAGGTATGTAATTTTGCATTGCTTGCGCGTGTACTTTAAACAAATGAATAAATTGGCGAATTTCAGCCAATCCAAAATCAGGAGGTACAACTCTATTAGCAATTTTTACTTGTTCTAAAAAGTAAAGAAGTTGCTCATCTGGCGTCAGCTTTTGGAGAACATCCAAAGAAAGGGAAAGATTAAACCCGACACCCAGTAAATAAACCAAAATTGCCGTGTCATCTTCCATTGATAAAACAGGCATTTGACCGGGGCCAGGAGTATCTATTAAAGTTAGTAATGCTACTTTTTCACCTTGCACGTTCAGTTGTTGCGCCATTTCAAAAGCCACAGTACCGCCAAAGGAAGAACCGCCCAAAAAATAAGGGCCTTCAGGTTGGCGAATCTGCAATGCTTTGATATAGCGAGTTGCCATTTCTTCCACTGTCATCGAAGCGCCTTTTTCCTCAGCCGAAGCAGGTGCTTGTATGCCGTAAACAGGCAAATCCGCACCTAAATAACGAGCTAGATCTCGATAAATATAAACGTGACCGCCTACTGGATGTACGAGGAAAAAGGGATGTTTTAAACTACCGCCCTGAATTTTTACCAACAACGAATTATCATCTGAGTGCAGTTGTTGATAACCTTCTAGCAAAGCAATATTATCTTTAGTTAATTCAGCTAATGCTGCAATAGTTGGCGATTGCAACAAACTATGAGTAGACAAATTTTTGCCCAAACTTTCATTTAACTTAGTGATTAGCTGAACTGCTAGTAAAGAATCTCCGCCTAAATCGAAAAAGTCATCGTAAATTCCTACTTGGGCGATCCCCAGAAAATCTTGCAAAATCCGAGCAATAGTTTGCTCTATTTCATCTCTTGGCGCAACGTAAACATTACCCAAATTTGGCCTAGAATGTAATGAGGTTGAATCTATTTGTTGGCTTTCTTCGATATTTTGGGAAGTGATTTTAATCGGTTGCTCGATACCAGGTGCTTCAATCCAATAACGTTGTCTTTCAAAGGGATAAGTTGGCAAGGGAATGCGATAACGTTGCTCATCAGCATAAAAATTATGCCAATTTATTTGCACTCCTGCTAACCAAAGTTTTCCTAAAGTAGAAAGCAAGAAGTTTTCATCTGATTGTTGGTCTTGGGGATGGCGTAATGAAGAAAGGATAATTTGCTCGGATAATTTATCTGGATGTTGTTTGGCTAGAGTATGCAAAGTCCGCCCTGGGCCAACTTCTAGTAATATTTTATCCGGATCTTTTAATAAGTGTTGCAAGCCTTCTGCAAAGCGTACCGTTTGCCGCAAATGTCGAGCATAATAACTCGGATCAGTTGCTTCCGTTGCGGTAATCCAAGTACCAGTAACGTTGGATATGTAAGGAATTTGAGGCGCTTTTAACTGAATTTTTTTGACCAGTTCTGTGAATGGCTCTAAAATCGGTTCCATCATCCATGAATGGAAGGCATGGGAAGTGTGCAAAGGGCGACATTCAATGCCTTTTTCAGTGAGTTTTTTTTGCAATTCTTCTAGAGAATTGCTATCACCTGAAACCACACTTGTAGATACGCCGTTAATTACAGCCAAGTCGATTCGATCGCTCAAAAAAGGTTGGATTTGCTGTTCTGTAAGCGGGACGGCAAGCATCGCACCTTTGGGCATGGTTTGCATTAATCGACCTCGTGAAGCGACTAATAATAAGGCATCTTCTAAAGAGAAAACACCCGCCAAACAAGCTGCTACGTATTCACCGATGCTATGACCGATCGCAGCGACGGGATTGATGCCCCAAGACATCCACAACTTAGCTAAAGCATACTCGATCGCAAACAGTGCAGGCTGAGTAATTGCAGTTTGTTTTAATTGATTTGCCGCTGCTTCGGCTTCACTTGGATAAAGCAAATCGCGCAAATCCATTCCTAAATGAGGTTTGAGAATTTCCGAACATAAATCGATTTGTTCGCGAAATGTTGCTTCAACTTGGTACAATTCCCATCCCATATTTACGTACTGGGAACCCTGCCCGGAAAACATAAATATGACAGGGCGATCTTTAGATTCTTGGTAACTAGTAAAAACTCGTTTGGAATCGAGATTTTTCAGAGCATTGACGCAATCTTCAATATCATTACCAACTATTATGCGTCGATGGTTAAAATGCTTCTTACCAACTTGCAAAGTATAAGCAACATCAGCCAGATTTAGAGCGGTATTTTGTTGTAAATAGTCGGCTAAATTGATAGTTGCTTTATCTAATGCAGAACTAGTTTTGGCAGATAAGACTAACAGTTGCGCTGGTCTGGATTCGCTAGATTCTTCTAGATTAGGTGCTTCCTCAAGCACTACATGAGCATTAGTACCGCCGATGCCAAAAGAACTAACTCCAGCACGACGGGGGGTTTTGTCTGCTTTCCATTCCGTCAGTTTGGTATTAACGTAAAAAGGACTGTTAGCAAAATCAATTTGGGGATTTGGTTGGGTAAAATGCAAGCTGGGTGGGATTAATTTATGTTTGAGAGTTTGAACGGTTTTAATTAAACCAGTCACGCCAGCCGCCGTATCTAAATGTCCGATATTAGTTTTGACAGAACCGATCGCACAAAAGCCTTTTTTGTTAGTTTCTCGTGCAAAAACTTGGGTGAGTGCGGCTATTTCGATCGGATCGCCAAGGGGTGTTCCCGTTCCGTGAGCTTCTATATAGCTAACGGTTTCCGGTGCAACATCAGCTAGTGCTAAAGCATCTGCGATCGCCTGCGCTTGACCCTCGATACTGGGAGCAGTATAACCAACTTTTAAAGCACCATCATTATTAATCGCCCAACCTTTAATAACGGCATGAATGTAATCGCGATCGGCTATGGCATCCTCTAATCTTTTTAATACCACAATTCCCACGCCACTACCGCTTACAGTCCCTTGCGCCTTTGCATCAAAAGCTCTACAATGTCCGTCTGGTGAAAGGATCATTCCTTCTTTATAAAAGTATCCCGTTTTCTGCGGAACGCCGATCGCAACACCACCAGCCAAAGCTATATCGCATTGATAATTCAGCAAACTTTGGCAAGCCATGCTAATTGCAACTAAGGAAGTAGAACAAGCAGTTTGGACGGTAATGCTTGGCCCTTTCAAGTTGAATTTGTAAGCAACGCGAGTGGCTAGAAAATCTTTATCATTGGCGATAACAAGTGGGTAATCTCCTAGAGATTCTCTGAGATGGCGGTTGGGATAAAGGTTATTCAAAAAATAAGTATTGAAACTCCCCGCACCTCCGTAAACGCCGATCGAACCTTCGTAAGTATCGGGGTTGTAGCCAGCACTTTCTAAAGCTTCCCAAGCCGATTCTAAGAAAAAGCGATGTTGCGGATCGGTGATTTCCGCTTCTCTTGGATTAAAGCCAAAGAATGAAGCATCAAATAATTCAATATCGTCTAACGATCCTTTGGCTTTTACATAACGGGGATCGCGCACTACTGATTCGTCAATGCCTAAAGAGCGCAATTCTTCTTCAGAAAAGAACGAAATAGATTCTACGCCATCTCGAATATTTTGCCAAAATTCATCAACGTTTTTAGCGCCGGGAAAACGCCCAGCCATGCCAATAATTGCGATCGCATCTATAGAATTAGAATTATCAGAATTATCCATTTTTATTCTTTCCCTAAAGTTGTTTTGCCTTCACTCACCTCGAATGGGAGCAAGTAACGTATCTACCCACTGTCGATCTGCTTCCGATAGTTTTGGCCCGGGAACGGGCTGGCGATCATCAATCCGAAATTGGTAACTGCCGCGATCGTAAACGCCCAGTAAAATGGTTTGTAAATCAACCGTTAATTCTGGATCTTCAAGTTTGAGAGGTAGTGAGAATTTAGGAATAGGTTCTCTCAATTGAAATTGATATAAATCTGCTATTGGACGCATTGTGGCTCGGCTCACTACGATCCGATAATCGCTCGTTTCCTCTACCCCAATCATCGGCATGGGTATATTTTCTCGGAGTAAATCGATTTCAACCAAGTTAGAGGAACTGCCCAGCACTCGCTGTCGTTTTTTCTCGTATACAGTTCGCCCTTCGCCTTTGCGCTTATTTTTGGGCGATAGCACCTCGATCGCAGTAATTACCTGATGAGTGCCCACCTCCCGCACTTCTAAATAGCGCTCTTTGGCTTCGACTGGCATGGGGAGTCGGATTTGTTTCGGGCGAGTTTGTGTGGCAGTTGCTGTAGATTGTACTATTGGGGTTTGTGAAGCTGTCAGCACAATTGCATCTGGAATTCCTACTAACAATTCAGGGTCATCATCCAGATAGGTACGAGTTTCGACTGCTACATAATACTTGGGTTGCAAATAGGGGGTAAGGGCATCAGAAATTGCCACAATCAATCGGTTATGAAACTCGTGCCACAGAGCAGGCAATTCCAGATAGGGATTCATGCCGGGGAAGGGTGATGACATCGCGATCGCATCTATAGAATTAGAGTTATCAGAATTATCCATTTTTATTCTTTCCCCTGATGTTGCTGTTTTTGTTTTTGTCTGTTGAGTGCGGCTTTCTGCTTTTGAATGCGATTTTCCTTTGGCTTATTTGAACTAGATTCTAAATTATTAACCGAAGAAGCTTGTTCTGCTTGCTTTTGACTTAAATATTTAGCCAAAGAACTGATGGTTGGATATTTAAACATTTCAATCATCGAAACAGCTTTGCCAACCAATTCTTGCAATTTGCTATGAGCTTGCGCCATCAGTAATGAATGACCGCCCAAATCGAAGAAATTATCATCGACACCGACTTTTTCTAAGTTTAATACTTGTTGCCAAACGGTTGCGATCGCCTTTTCGATCTCAGTTTGCGGCGCGACGTAAGTTGTTTCCAACTCGATGTTAAAAGTATCTGGAACTGGTAACGCCAGAGGGTCTACTTTTTCATTAGGCGTCAATGGCAAAGCATTCAAAAACACAAAGCTGGAGGGTATCATACGATCGGGCAACCGTTGCTTGAGAAGATGGCGTAAACTACCGACTGCCGTGCGTTGCAACACTTTCCAGAAACCCTGAGTTTCCAGAAGATATTCGATACTTTTTTGAAATGAGTTTTGTTCGATCGCGCTGAGCGCCAATTCAATCCCCGCCTGGTTTCCCCGACGCCATGCCACAGTACCATCGAACCATCGCGAATCATCAGAACCGGGCAAATGCAAGCGCAGGCGCACCGCTTGACCTGCTTGACAATGATCTGGCACATCCACTAAGCCGACGCCACCGAATGAAATATCTTCCGTGCGAAGCTTCACTGCCTCCTTTGCATCAAATTCCGCTACGCACTCGCTCTTAAAAGGTGTACGTTCTGGTTTGAGATTAGAAACGATGTAAGCCACTAAGCGCTGATTGCCTGACCCATCTTCCCGTTTCATGACTACCGATTCTCGCACATCCGGGTGTTGAGCTAATGCTGCTTCGATTTCCCTCAGTTCGATATCTGATAAATTATCATCGACACCCACTTTTTCTAAATGTAATGCCTCTTGCCAAAGGGTAGGAATCGCTGCTTCGATCTCTGTTTGCGGTGTAAGATAAGTAGTTTCCAAAGAGCGATTAAAAGTATCCGGATCTGGCAAAGCTTTGCGATCGACTTTACCATTAGGCGTCAATGGCAAAGCATTCAAAAATACAAAGCTCGAAGGCATCATATAGTTAGGCAACCGTTGCTTGAGAAGATGGCGTAAACTACCGACTGCCGTGCGTTGCAACACTTTCCAGAAACCCTGAGTTTCCAGAAGATATTCGATACTTTTTTGAAATGAGTTTTGTTCGATCGCGCTGAGCGCCAACTCAATCCCCGCCTGTTTTCCCCGACGCCATGCGACAGTGCCATCAAGCCATAGTTTCTCACCAGAACCGGGCAAATGCAAGTATAGGCGCACCGATTGACCAGCTTGACAATTATTTGGCACATCCACTAAGCCGACGCCACCGAATGAAATATCTTCCGTGCGAAGTTTCACAGCTGGATTGCCATCAAATTCTGCTAGACACTCGCTCTGAAAAGGAGTACGTTCTGGTTTGAGATTAGAAACGATGTAAGCCACTAAGCGTTGATTGCCTGACCCATCTTCCCGTTTCATGACTACCGACTCTCGCACATCCGGATGTTGAGCTAATGCCGCTTCAATTTCCCCCAATTCGATGCGAAAGCCGCGAATTTTCACCTGATGGTCGATGCGACCGAGAAACTCGATGTTTCCGTCCGGTAGGTAGCGGGCTAAGTCGCCAGTTTTGTAGAGTCGGTCAGTCGCTTCATTGCTAAAAGGATTGAGAATAAAGCGTTCCGCAGTTAATTCCGGTCGGTTGAGGTAACCCCGTGCTAAACCAGCACCACCAATATACAACTCTCCCGGAACTCCGATCGGAACTGGTTGCAGATGGCGATCGAGGATATAGACTTGTGTATTAGCGATCGGTCGTCCGATCGGTGGTGATTTACTGCGATCGGTACATTCAGCAATAGTTGCACAAACAGTAGATTCTGTCGGCCCGTAGGCGTTGAAAAATCGACGACCCGATGACCATTTAGCTACCAGATCGGCGGAAACGGCTTCCCCAGCTACAATAATTGTCTGCAACGCGGGTAATTCCTCCGCAGGCAGTACCGCTAGGATTGACGGTGGCAGCGTCACAGTTGTAATAACAGAGTCGCGGAGTAGTTCGAGCAAAGCTGCTCCGGGCAGTAGAGAGTCCCGCGTTGCCAGTACTAGGGTTGCTCCCACCATCAAGGCCATAACTACTTCCCAGATCGAGGCATCAAAGCTCAGAGAAGCGAACTGGAGGACGCGGCTGTTCGGTTGTACGTTGAAAACCTGGATTTGTGCTGTAACCAAGTTGCTTAACCCAGAATGCGCCAGCAAAACACCCTTGGGCTGACCTGTAGAGCCAGAAGTGTAGATCGTGTAGGCCAGATTATCGGCTTTTACGCTACATTCAGGGTTCGCTTCGCTCTGCCGCTCAATCACGTCCCAATCTGTATCCAAGCAAACGATACGCCCTTGGTATTTGGGAAGAGAGTTGACCAACTGCCCCTGAGTTAGCAGCAGTGGTACTCCGGCATCTTTGAGCATGAAAGCCAAACGCTCTGGGGGATAAGCTGGGTCTAACGGCAGGTAAGCCCCACCAGCTTTGAGAATGCCCAGGAGTCCCACCACCATCTCCAAGGAACGCTCTACGCAGATTCCCACTAATACCTCTGCACCCACACCCAAATTCCGCAAGTGACGTGCTAGCTGATTCGCTCTTTGGTTAAGTTCTTGATAGGTAAGTTGCTTATCTTCAAATACTAATGCAATGGCATCTGGCGATCGTTCTACCTGCTCTTCAAACAACTGATGTATACAAGCACCTTGGGGGTAATCCGTCTGGGTATTATTCCACGCCGCCAACTGCTGCTGCTCGCACTCAGTCAACAGAGGCAACTGAGAAATTTTCTGCACTGGATCGGCAACAATACCTTCGAGTAAAGTTTGAAAATGCCCCAACATTCTATCGATAGTTGCAGCATCAAACAAATCAGTGTTGTACTCAATCCGACCGATGATGCCTTCCGGTCTTTCTTCTACATCCAAAATCAGATCGAACTTCGCCGTATCGGTTTGGATATCAAGGTAACTGACATTCCAATCCTCATTAAAAGATGGCATTAAGGGTTGGGGAGCAAACGCCACTTGGAACAGGGGATTTTCGCTGAAGTTTCGCTCTGGTTGCAGTGTTTCTACTAACTTTTCAAACGGCACATCTTCATGAGCGTAAGCTGCTAAAGTTACATTACGTATTCTAGAAAGAAGTTCTTGGAAACTCAGATTTCCCGATAGGTCTGTACGCAACACCAGAGTATTAACAAAAAAACCAATTAATCCATTTAGTTCTGGTTTGTTACGACCTGCACTGAACGTTCCGACCACGATATCTTCTTGTCCTGAGTAACGATAGAGCAAGGTTTTGAATGCTGCCAAAAGAGTCATGTAGAGGGTAACTCCTTCCTGTCGAGAAAGAGCTTTGAGTGCTTCTGTCAGCTTTTTGGATAGGCTCAAAGGTTGCCTTTGACCTCGAAAGGTGGGAATCGGGGGTCGGGGACGATCTAATGGCAGTTGTAGAACGGGTAAATTGGCTAATTGTTGCTTCCAGTAATCTAGATGAGTTTCCAGATTTTCTCCTTTCAACCACTGCTGCTGCCAAACAGCAAAGTCGGCATATTGTACGGGTAATTCTGGTAATTCTAGAACTTTGTCATTACAAAAAGCTTCGTAGAGTGCCGCTAATTCGGGAAGAAATACATTATATATAGAAACACCATCCATAACGATGTGATGAAATGTCAAGAATAACCTGTATTCTTCATCTGATAGCTGCATCAAATTAGCCCGCAGCAGAGGAGAAAAAGTTAAGTCAAATGGTTGTTTTGCCTCTATAGTTGCTAATCGCAAAGCTTCGGCTTCTCGTTGGTTTATTGGCAACTGTCTCAAATCTACAAACTGTAGATTGAAAGGATGAGAAAGAGGTTCGATAACTTGAACTGGCTGCCCATCTACTGTAATAAAGCGAGTTCTCAAACTTTCGTGACGTTTGATAATTTCGTTGAGAGCTTTAGAAAGGTTATTAACGTCAATAACACCGGGCAAACGAATCGTGCAGGGTTCGTTATAAACTGGGGTATCGGTTGCTAATTGTGCGATGAACCACAATTGTTGCTGGTTCCATGAAAGTGGAAATTTTTGGTTTCTAGGAACTGGTTCGATCGGGGTAGATTGCCAATGAAATTTTTGTAAATTACTTTTACTTTCTAAAATTCGCTGTGCTAGTGAGGCGATCGTGGGATAACTAAATAAGCTACCCACGGGTAATTCTACATTTAATGTTTTGCGTAATCGGCTGTCGATCTGGATTGCTAGTAAGGAATGTCCGCCTAATTCCAAAAAGTTATCGTAAATGCCAACTTGTTCTACTCCCAGGACTTCTGCCCAAATCCCGGCTAAGATTTCCTCGATCGGGGTACGAGGTGCTACGTAAGTTTCTGCCAAATCGGGTCTGGCAATGTCTGGTGCTGGTAGAGATTTGCGATCGAGTTTGCCATTCGGGGTCAGTGGTAGTGACTCCAAAACGACAAAGCGATCGGGCATCATATAATCAGGCAGTTTTTCTTGCAGAAAATTGCGGAGGTTTGGTACTAGCTTTTGGGCAACATTCCTGTGTAGCGGTCGATTGGCATAGTCGTTCCAAGGTTTGAGCTTAATATTATTTTCTGCGGTAAATACTATGTTTTTATTTTCCGAAACTTCTGTTGGAGAAAGGTGTCTGAAAACGGCGCTATAACTGCCAGAAGTACTGGTTTCTAACCAGCTAATATCGATTTGGTAATCTAATTCTCTAGCTAATAACCAAAGTTCTTCAGGATCTATACCAATTGGAGATTGTTTTTGTAAGTTGTCACGCCATTCTCCTACAGTTTCTACCCCTTCCTTGCTGTTAAGCCATTGGAGTGTTTTGATTTCCGTGTCTAGACGTGCATTGGAGATTTGTCGCCAGCCGATTATTTCTGGAGATTTTGTTTGTAGCAATTGACGAACAGATGCGATCGTCCAATCGGGTTGCCAGTCTAACCATTTGATATCTTTGCTAACCGGAACTCGTTCTTCTATATGCAGAACTACATCGTAACGAAATCGAGTTAATTCATTGTGTTGAATGCCACGTTTGGGCAAAATTTCGACATGACCGATTTTTGGTAGGTGTTGTTTTAAAGCGGTAAAGAAAGCTGGGTCGATGACTAATTCTTCTTCTTGCGCCATCATCGATCGCACGATGGAAAGTAATTGCGTCCGCTCTAGTTCTGGGGATGCCCGATGTAATTGCACGGAGGTATGATAAGCTTCCAGCAACGGCAAACTCCGCAAATCGCCTAAGAAAATGTTTCCGCCGCTGCGAACAGCGTTCACTGCGCCTTCTAAGACTTTCAACAAATAGTCAATGCTGGGGAAATGCTGAATTACCGAGTTGATGACGATCGTATCCAGGCTATTTGCTTCTATGCCTTCAAAGTTGTCTGCCGATCTTTCTAGAAGCGTGACATTTTCTAATCCCGGCACTGATTTCTTGACCTGTTCGATATAGCGCAGCGCCTGCGGGGAAAAGTCCGCCGCCAGATATTGGGCGCAGTGAGGAGCAATTCTAGATAGTAACAAACCCGTACCGCAACCCATTTCTAGAACTGATTGGGGTTGCAATTGCAGAATGCGATCGACGGTACTTTCTACCCAAGAGCGCATTTCGTTTTCTGGGATAGGTTGACCCGTGTAGCTACTGTTCCAGCCGATAATATTAAAGGTTTGGTTTTGATGGGTAGGAGTCTGGCTGTAGGTATTTTCGTACAGCGATCGCCATTGCGAAAGAAGTTCGCTATAGCTATCTAAATCTGGCTCGGATGATGAAGAATTTGCTGGCTTTTCAACCACATAAGCGACGAGGCGTTTGTTACCAGGCACATCTTCTCGAACTATGACAACTGCATCTCCTACTTCAGGATGTTGCCTGAGTGCCGATTCGATTTCGCCCAGTTCGATGCGGAAACCGCGAATTTTGACCTGGTGATCGATGCGACCGATAAATTCAATGTTGCCATCCGGCAGATAGCGACCGAGATCTCCGGTACAGTAAAGGCGTTCGCGCAGCGTTGCGTTAGCAGTATCGCCTGTATGGGGATTGGTAATGAAGCGCTGGTTGGTTTTTTCGGGATCTCGCCAATAGCATCTCGCTAGACCGATACCCCCAATATATAGTTGCCCTGCTTCTCCTTCCCGGCATTCCTCCATTGCTTCGTTCAATACGTAGAAATGCTGGTTGGTCATGGCGCGACCGTAAGGGATGCTTTTCCATTCCGGCTCGACTTTGGCGATCGGATATAGGATAGACCAGATGGAAGCTTCGGTTGCTCCTCCTAAGCTGATTACTTGTGGGGTTGAGGATAGACCTAACCCCCCCGACCCCCCTTCCCTACAAGGGAAGGGGGGAGTAGTCTGACTCCCCTCTCCTTGCAGGAGAGGGGTTGGGGGAGAGGTCAAATTTATCTCAGCGTTCGACTGAGAAACTAAATCTTTAATTCGATCGGGTAAAGTCAGTGGTATCCAATCACCGCTGAGAAGGACTAATCGCAGAGATGATGGCAGGGTTTTACCACAAGTAGCAGCATAATCTACGACCATCTGCATTAATGGTGGTGCTGAGTCCCAGAGGGTGACTCGTTCTTGCGTCATCACCTCCAGCCAGTCAGCGGGGTCTGGCGTTGGGGAAGCTTTGGGGATAACGACGGTTCCTCCCGCCGCCAGCAAGCCGAAAATGTCATATACTGACAGGTCAAAACTCAGGGAAGATACTGCTAAAACGCGATCGCTATTTCCTACTTCAAAGCGTTGGTTAATATCGAGCAGGGTGTTGACTGCACCCCTATGTTCGATCGCGACTCCCTTGGGTTGACCCGTCGAACCGGATGTATAAATTACGTAAGCTAAATTATCCGGCGTAACCCCACTTTCTAAATTTTCTGCCAATCTCGCGTTAGCTAGTAATATTTCTGGATTGTCATCCAAGCAAACGATCCGTGCTTGGTGTTGGGGAAGCGATTCGACTAAGTGCTTTTGCGTCAGTAATACTGGCGTTTGCGAATGTTCCAACATGAACGCCAGCCTGTTTGGGGGATAATGCGGATCTAGCGGTACGTAAGCGCCCCCAGCTTTAAGAATAGCCAACAAACCTACCACGCTCTCTAAAGAGCGCTCCACGCAAGCGGCGACCAGTACCTCTGGCCCTACACCCAGACTTCTCAGATAGTGCGCTAGTTGATTAGCACGGGAATTTAACTCCTGATAAGTTAGCTGCTTACCTTCATAAATTACCGCGATCGCATTTGGCGATCGATTTACTTGTAATTCAAATAGTTGGTGAATGCACGTATCGTTGAAATTACTGAGCATTTTATTTTACCTACGAACTTAACAATATCGATTTTTTTTCTTTTTTAATAATTACTTTATGAACCATCTATGTCTATACCCTAAAAGGATTATTTTTGGCAGTTAATTGTTCTGGATAGCGTTACTAATAACCTATAAACTTTCTCTTCACGCTAACAGGTGCGAGCTTTAAACTATTTTGGCTGTCAAAGTCGATCGACTCAGATATCGCACCAAAATCATCACCCTAGTTTCTGGCCATGATTTAACTTTAAAGCCTAAATTTTCCCTAATAAACGCGGTTACTTTAGGTGTATTGAGAAAGTGCAAGATGTGAATAAAGCCTGTTCTCCCAATTCTCAACAAGTCCTCAGAAACCTGGTTTCTATGCCTGGTTCAAGATCTGAGTATATTTATAGTTCGATCGCCTTTAAGAATTTATTAATAATATTTAATCTTTTTTAATGAAAAGTTTGCGGCAAGCGAAGTCGCCGTCGAAAGCTAGCTCAACTGTATTGAATTTACCGCTTAATGGGAATTTGAATCAAAAATTCTGTCCCTTGTCCTAGTGCTGAACTACAGATCAGATTTCCTTGATGTTTTTCTACTACAACTTGATAGCTAATAGCCAACCCCAAACCAGTACCAGATCCCACAGGCTTTGTAGTAAAGAAAGGATCGAACACTCTTCGGCTTACTTCCTCTGTCATCCCCAATCCATTATCAGCAATTCTGATTTCTACTTTCTGACTGTTGAGGACGCTAGTGCGAATGCTAATTTTTCCCTTTGTTTTAGTTAAAAATTCTTTTCCCTTTACTTGTTCGACAGAATAGATTTTTAATGATTCTTCTACAGCATCGATCGCATTGCTGAGAATATTCATAAAAACTTGATTTAAGAAACTGGGATAACACTCTACAACCGGCAATTGACCGTACTCTTTAACAATTTCAATGCCAGGATGTTCTGGTTTGCTTTTCAAACGATTTTGCAATAACAAGAGAGTGCTATCTATACCTTCATGGATATCTACTGATTTCATCTCAGCCTCATCCAATCGTGAAAAATTCCGCAGTGACAGCACAATTTGACGGATACGTTCTGCTCCTAACCGCATTGAATTAAGTAATCTAGGAAAATCGGAAACTATGAAATCCAAATCGATATTTTCTGCCAGTTCTTGAACATTAGATATTTCATCATAAGAATGCTGCTTGTAAAAATTTAGCAACTTCAGCAAATCTTGAAAATATTCACTAGCATGAGAAAGATTGCCGTAGATAAAGTTAATCGGATTGTTGATTTCGTGAGCTACTCCGGCAACCATTTGCCCTAAACTCGACATTTTTTCAGTTTGAATCAACTGAGTTTGCGTAGCTTGTAATTCTTTTAAAGCTTGTTCGAGTTGAATGGCTTGTTCTTTCAAAAGCCTATTTTTTTCTTGTAATTCCAGCGTTCTTGCTTCTACTTTTTGTTCCAGCGTTTGGTTGTAATCTTCTAACTGCTCGTTGGCTTTTTTCAAATTTTGGCTAGTCGCTTCTAATTTACCATATAACATCGCATTTTTTAGCGATATAGCGATTTGACAAGACAATAGTTTAATTACTTCTAGTCTCTCTTTAGTAAATGCTCCATTTGTGACGTTATTTTCCAAATAAATAACACCTATCAACTTGCCTTGGTTAATAATAGGCATACACAATATAGACTTGACGTAATTTTTTAAGATATAAGAATCGTTGCCAAATCTTACCGATTGTCTAGCATCATCCAATACCACATTTTCTTTAGTTATGGCAACATAATTAATGATAGATACTGGCAAATTATTACTCGTCTCGATCGTTACTCCAGACCAAAATAACACCTCATTTTTTTCTACATTACCCGTAGCTTCTATCAGCAATTGTCCATCTTTTTCTAAAATCAGACAACTGATAGTAGCTCCGGCATTTTCCATCACAATTTTAAGTAGCTTATCTAGCAACTTATCTAATACTATTTCCTCAGCCAGTGCAAGAGATGCTTTATTAACAGTTGATAAATCTAAAACTGTTGAACTTCCCCCCGTAGTCGATGTCCTTGTTCTATAAATGTCTATATTGACAGGTTCGCGCTTTAAGATCTCCAAAAATAGATCGGGATATCTAGACTCCAAATCTTTAACCTTAGCTTTTGCTCCCCAATGAATATATCCATAGTAAGCCTTGGTTAAATAGGACTGAGCAAATGTATCTCTACCAATGGAGAAATAAAATTCTGCTGCCAACTCAGAAGCCAGTGCTTCTTCCTGAATATATCCTTGTTCTTTAGCTCCTGTTATAGCTCGGTCATAATATTCCATTGCTTCTACAACTTGCCCTAAGACACGGGCTTTTTCTGCTTCTACAAGCTCATATTTATGCTGGAAGTTTGACGGGGCTGAATCAGCCCATTGTCTCATTTTTTGCTGATTTTCATCTACAATAGTTAGATATTGTTGTTGCTCCACGTTTGAAGCTTTTGGATAATGAGCAAGGATAGCTAACGAATAATAGAAGTTGTGAGCAGCAGAAATTACCATGCCCATTACACTTGCTGCGTGTTCGGCAGCTAAACTCGCATTGGCAAAAGCATTACTAGATTCTTTAAACAGATAAAATAGAATCGTCTTGGCAAAATAAGCAACAAACAGCAAAATTCTATTGTTAGTTTCAATAAAAATAGGCAGGATTTGCGTTTCATCAAAACTCTCGCCTACTAATAGGCATTTACCATTCGCGTCCTTTTGAAGATTTAAAGTCAATTGATGAATAATTTGTATGTAATAGATAGAATAGTCTTGTTTGAGTTTAAGCGATAAATCAAGGTATTGCCTTTGTTGCTGCTCTACAATATCTAATTGCATTCCAGTCAAAAACACGCTTGTGCAATAAATACTAGCATTATAGCCAGCAAATTCTATATCTCCAGTTTCCAAACCACTTTGCAGCCCATCTTGTAGAGATGCGAATGTTTCCCTAACATGAATTTTCCAGGGTCTGATCGTGCCATGAAATAAATTACATACTTTACACCGGAGTTCTCTAGCATTAAATTTATCCAATAGTTTTAAAGCTAGCTCACCTGCATAATATCCGGCATCTATATCCCCAGTTATGGAATAGATGAAATTGCCATAAAAAACATACGCAAAGGCTGCCAGGGCTGAATGACCGTATCGAACACAAAGTTTTGTTTGGGTAAGTACAAGTAGCGGTACAACCTCTGGTTTAACTGTGCAAGCAGGAGGAATAACGCTCATCAATATTCGCAAAGCTGCTAATTGATACGGGTCTGTCATTTCTGGGTAGTTTTCTAAATCTTCAAGAGAAGGCAATTCAACTACAAAACCGCTCTCTCCTGTTTCATTTGACAGAGAGATACCCAGCATATCCAACACTTGCAATCCAGTATCGATGGCTTTGAGCATCTGATTTTGAGCCATATAAAACTGAATTTGCAATTCGTATACTTTTACTTTTTCAAGCAGAGTATTAGTTTTTTGCAGCACGATTTCCGCAAGTTTGGCTGAACTTTCGTAGTTAGTATTCAGGTATTCTGCTTCTACTGCTTCTATATGCAGTCCGAGCGTGAGATCGTAGTTAGTTTGCCAACTGTTTTCTGCTAATAGTTTTAATCCTATTCTTAGTTGGGTGACCGCAGATTCGTAGGCTGCGGCTGCTTTTGCTTTGCGAGCAGCCATCAAATTCAATTGAGCAAGCTGGTATTTTTCTGCTGGCTCGGTGATGAATTCTACTCCCACATTTAACTGATTAACAATATCAAAGATATTTTCTTCTAGGGAGTCTTGATTTGAATTCTGTAAAAGTAGGTTGCCTATTTTTAGATGGGTAATTTTTTGCTGTTCAGCCGGAATGAGAGAATAAGCAGCTTGTTGTACTCGGTCATGCAAAAATTTATAAGATAATTGACAATTGTTGATTTGTAATGAACTATTTTCGCGATCGCTGATTACTAATGACTCATCATTCTTAACTACTAAAGGGATTTTATAAGCATTTTCGCCTATAGGTAAAATCAGACCGGCTTGCAATCCATCCCATAAAGCAGATGCCGTTTCTGACATGGATTCTTCATTGACGATCGTCAAAACTTCTAAAGTAAATCTGTTGCCAATACAGGCAGCTAATTTTAAAATTCTTTGAGTATTTAAAGGTAATTTTTTGATATTCCTTGCAATCAGTTCAACAACGTTACTATCGGAAATTCCTAACGTTTGAATTTGTTTTAAATCCCACTGCCATTTGCCCAATTCAAAGTCAAATTTTAGCAGTTTCTCTGCGTAAATTGATGTTAGTAATTGAGTTAAGAAAAAAGGATTACCTTGAGTTTTATTGAAAACTAGTTCGGCTAACAAATTGCACTTTTCTGTTTCGTTTTTGTCTTGTTCTGTCAGCCGATTTTCTCGCTGATGTTCTGTTTGTTTATGGGATACGTAAGCCAGGGCGGGGATAGATGATGAGATGCTTTTACCTAAAGTATCGCTAACTAGTTGACTGACGGTGTTAAGTGCTAAAGGTTCAAGTATTATACTATTTACTCTTGCCCCAGATGACTGAATCTTGTCTAAGGTCTGGATGAATGGATGGGTTGGGCTTACTTCATTATCTCGATAAGCTCCAATCAATAGAAAGTATTGACTATCCGGGTCAGTTATTAATAAATGAATTAATTTTAAAGAAGCTAAATCTGCCCACTGCAAATCATCTAAAAACACAACTAGTGGATTTGCTTTTTCCGTAAAAATATGAATGAATTGTTTGAAAACCAGATTAAATCGATTTTGCGATTCGTTGGCACCTAGTTGAGCAATTTCCGGTTTGACGCCAACGATTAATTCCAATTCGGGAATAACGTCAATAATTACCCGAACGTTATGGCCTAAAACATTTAGAATTTTATCTTTCCAAAATTCTATTTTTTCAGCACTTTCTGTTAACAGTTGCCGAATCAGTTCTTGGAAGGCTTGAATTAAAGCTGCATAAGGTATGTTCCGCTTAAATTGATCGAATTTACCTGCAATAAAATAACCTCTTGCGGCGACAATGGGTTTATGAATTTCATAAACTAAACAAGATTTACCTATTCCCGAGTAGCCGGAAACTAGCATCATTTCGGCTGTTCCAACACTAATACGGTTAAAGGCATCCATGAGAGTGGCTACTTGGGCTTCTCTTCCGTATAGTTTTTGGGGAATGAGAAATTGACCTAATTTATCGCGCTGACCGGGAATGAAGTTAGAAATCTCGCCTGTTTGTTGCAGCTGAGTTAGACATTGTTCTAAATCGGCTTTAAGACCATAAGCACTTTGATATCTATCTTCGGCAGTCTTGGCTAATAATTTCATTACAATGTCGGAAATTGCTTTGGGAATTTCGCCATTGGGGTATTTAGTTTCGACTTGTGATTTTTCACTGTTGACTTGATGGGGTGGTACTGGGTGTTTGGCGATATGGCAGTGAATTAATTCCATCGGGTCGGTAGCTTTAAATGGTAATTCACCGCACAGTATTTCATAGAAAGTGACGCCCAAGGAGTAGAAGTCGGTGCGGTAATCTATTGAGCGATTCATCCGCCCGGTTTGCTCTGGGGACATATAAGCAAGGGTGCCTTCCAATAAAGTAGGATGGCTGAGAGTTTTAGTTTCTTTGGACAGTCGGGTAGCTATGCTAAAGTCTGTAATTTTTACCTGGATCTTAGTGGGATTAATAATAATATTTGTTGGTTTAATATCTTTATGAATAATTTTTTGCTCGTGCAATTTACCTAGCGTATCTGCTAGTTGAATACCGATGGTGAGAAATTCTGCGAGTTTCAGTTTTCGCTCGCGCAAAAATTTGTTGAGCGCTTCGCCTCTGGAATCTTCTAATATCAGCGCTAACCCGTTCTGATGATTTTCTAAACCAAAGGGCTTGACTATACCTTCTAAATTGAGGTTTTTGGAAATTTCGTATTCATGCCTCAGTTGCACGATTTCTTCTAGGGTAGGATAATCGGCTTTCAGGATTTTGACGATCGCAGTCTTTTTATCTTGCTTCCTTTGGGCTCGATAGACTACCGTACTTAAACCCTCGTTAATTTTTTCTATTAATTTGTAGCCAGCCCTGATATTCATAATTGTTTACCTAGTATTACCCTTGACAGTGCTGGAAATGGAACTTGTGCTAAATGATACAACCGCTTCAACTAATTTCTGTATTATTGAGAATACTTTCATTAAGTTGGTTGCGGCAAATAACTCTCTATTTGAGGTAGTAAAGTTAATCGTAACTTAATTGACTTCGATTTGGGATCTGTAATTTCCACAGTTTTTCGATCGGTATTTTTAGTATCTTTTCAGAAGGGAGCGGACGGAACATAAGTAGGAGAAATGACAATAATATCCATTTCAGTAGATCGAAAAGGCCCTTTTGCGATCGCGCTAAAAAGATGTGTTAAGTAAGCCAAAACTTATCCATAAAACTATCAAACACCTACCCAAATTAATACCGGGATCAAAGTAAATTACCTATAGCTAGGGACTAGAGACTCTCTTGCTAGGGGCTAGGGGAAGAAGGAACTAGTAATCAGAGTTTCAGCAATTAAGAATGCCTTAACCGTCTTGACGGTTGCTATACTTATTCATCCCTGGCTGTAGTGCTTTGCCTCTGTAAAAACCCCCAGAGTTTGCCGCGAGTAACTTATCTGGGATTGGTCGGGTCTGTGCTGTGCGTAACATTTTCCAGTCAGGTATTTACCCTGAATGCTTTTACTACCAATAAATAACACGATACTCATCGAAAATCTGCTCCCCATCAGTTCACTGTTGTTTCTGTGGACTTATCCTGTTGCCAAGTGAGAGATCGAAAGAGAGGCAGGAGGTAGAATATAACTATTTTCTGCCCTTGACGCTCCCTCCTTTTCCCCCTAACATCAATCAGGCTGAGGAGGCAATTCCATAGGAGATAATTGACTTGGTTGTGAAGGTGTGCCAGAAGCATTACTCGGTGAAACTGTCCCTCTAGGCAAATTATTAGAAGGTGGTTGTACTTGAATTGATTGATTGGATTCTACGGTTTCAACGACAACTGACTGACTCTTTTCTTCACCAGCTTTATTAGTAACTTTGAGAGTAATTGTTTGGCTGCTAGGTGGTTTACTTAATAGATAAGAAATGCTACCTTCTGGCTCCACACTGCTACCGAGCAACTCCACTTTAAGACCTTCACCTCTTTCAACTTTCCAAGACAAAATAACATTTATTTCTCCCCTTCTTTTGCCGATCGGGAAAGAAATTTTTCGCTGAGTAGTTACATCGCGACCGTTAACTTTCAGGTAAATAATTTTAGGCGGTACGGGCTTGATTCCGATCGTGGCTGTATTTTTAGTAATTTCCGAACCTTCTATTTTTTGTTTGGGTATTACCGTTAGTTTAAAAACGTAATCACCTGATTTTTTGGCATCAGTTGGCACATTTTGGCAGGTTAAATCAACATTTACTTTACAAAAATTACTGAGAACTGAAGGAAGTAAATTATTATTAATTGGCAATATTTTTAACGGAACGACAATCGAACCATCTAAGCCCAAACCAACCAATCTTAATTCTTTAATTTGTTGGATATTGCTAATAGTCCAATTAAGTAACACTTCCTCATTCTTTGCTTGTTCGTAGAAAGGTTGAGTTGAGGAAAACTCGCTAATTTGAGGAAGGGGTGGGATCGGTGTTGGTTTGACACTAATGGTATCGGTTTCCTTGGAAGCGACGGGTACATTTTCATCCTGCTTGGAAACTACTTCTACCTTATAAGTGTAGCTTCCTGCTTTGGCTGGAGGAATCGTATATTTACAAACCAAAACTGCTGGGGCTGGGGTAATTGAAGATTGGTTATTTAGTGGAGGTGTTGATGTTTGAAGTTTTTCAGGAGTACATTGTTTGATATCAAAAGCTTTTTTCGTAATTGAACTATTATTTCCCTGTTCGATTATTTTAACTTCTTTAACTTGGCTGGGATTGAGAATTTTCCACGTTAAAACGACGGGTTCTTTAGATTCGTAAACTGGTTTACTGGTGGAAAATCCTTCTATCTTCGGTACTGGTAAAGGTGGCAATGGTTGAATTGAAATCGTATCGGTTTCTTTGGTATCGGCGGGGGTTCTGTCATCTTGTTTGGAAAGTACTTCTAGTTTAAAAGTATAATCTCCCCCTTTCGTAACATTGGTGGCGATTCCTTGACAAATAATAAACTCTGAAGTGACGATCGGAGAAGCCAAGGCAACATTGCTAGTTGTTGGTTGTAGCGGCGGACATTGATTAAACGTAGTTTTCACGGGCGAACCGTTGCTGGGTTGTTGAATCAAAGTTACGCTTTTAATTTGGTTCGGGTGACTGATTTTCCAATTAAGAATAATCTGTTCTTTCAGGGTTTCTTGATAAAGTTTTTTAGTAGGAGAAAATTCGATGATTTTGGGAACGGGTAAAGCAGGTGTTGGTTCAATGATAATGGTATCGGTTTGTTTCGAGTCAGAAGGTTTATTTTGACGCTGAGGAAAAACATCGATTTTAAAAGTATATGAGCCTGCTTTAGTAGTTTCTGTAGAAATATTTTGGCAACTAAAAGTATTTTGTTGGGGTTGGCATAATTTCATTAATTGGTTGTAGTTGTAACTGATGACTTTTCCCGTACCTTCGCGACTGATGGGAGTAATACTTATTTTGTCTAGTTTGGGGTAGCGTTGAAATTTCCAATGCTTAAATTGCCAGTATTGCCGATGATTAATTTCAAATTTTAATGTAATTGGTTGATTATTAAATTCTTGATAAACTTTTTGAATAGGTTCTAATTTACTAATTTTTGGTTTGACTATATATTGCTGCCACCATAGAAAAGCACTTACGGAAATTAATCCTAAAGCTAGTAAAATTAATAAGGCGAGAGGCAGCCAAAATTGCCACCAAGGACGAGTTTCCCACACCACTGTACCTTGAGGTAATTGCTTGGGTAGTGCGGGAGATTTGGTGGTTTCGGGTAGGAGTAATGCTGGATTATTTTCAACTTCGACATTGAAAATAAATTCGAGGGGTTTTCCTTTCAGGGGACGACGCCACCACTTGCGAGGTTTAGTTTTGAGAGGAACCGAAATGGTTTCTCCTGGTGAGATTCGCACGGAGGGAAATTCGGGAGTGTATGTGAAAATTTCTTCTTTATCTTTGGCAAAGATAGCGATTTCGCGATTGATATTGCCTTGGTTTAATAACTTTACTTCAAATCCTTGGTTTTGAGATGGTACTTTTAGGATGAGGGGATGGAGTTCTACATTTAATGTTTCATTGGGTAGAACTTGCAGGTATACGACATCTAATAGTACTAAATCTTCTTTGTTACTAGAAATTAAGCGGATCGTGGGAAAATAATTACCTGCTAGAGTATGGTTGGGGGGATGTAAGATTAGTTTAATTTCACCAGTTCGTTCGGGGTTGAGTTCTAAACCATCGGTTTCTCTAACTAAGCCGGGTATTTGTAATGAGCTTTCTGGATAGTGGATGGTATACCAATCGGGGGTTAATTCGGGACAAGCCAAATAAAATCGATCGACTCTTTTAGACCTGTTTTCTACTTTAACTTTTAGTTCTAGGCTTTCGCCGGCTGCTAAAGGATAGGGGTTAGCAGAACTGGTGAATGGCTGTATGATAAATCCCGGTTCGTTGCCGAATTCGGCATCGCGATCGGATAATGAAACTCGCAGTTGTTGGCGACGACTAAAGGTTTTGTCTGGATAGGCAAATTCTGCTTGGATTAAAATTTCATAATTGTAAAAGCCTGGTGTTGCTTGGTGAGGTACGTCAAAGTATAAGGTAACTTCTCGGCTTTCTCTCGGTTCTAGTTTGAGGGGATTTTGTTCGCTGAAACTACACCATCGCAATAAAGGATCGGATTTTTCATCGGTAGCGACGATCCAAATATCAATATCGGCTTTTTTATCGCCAAGGTTTTTTACTTTAATGCGGCGTTTGGTGGTGGAACCGCGCATTACTTGGTTGGCTTCTGCGGAAAGATCTTCTATGAATAAAGGGTTATTGGCAATTTGCATGGTTATCTTCCTCGCGATAAAGTCTGACTCGATTAAAATCATCACCTGTGGCAATCAAGAGGTGGTTATCGATTGCTTTGATGTCAATAGTATTGAGCCTGATGTCGTCAAATTCTGCAATGATTTTGCCATTTTGATATTCTGGCGATCGCAAATTTTTTGTTAATGGCCAAAGCATCACCCTACCGTCATCACCCGCACTCGCTAAATAACAGCCATTTTGGGAGAGAACAGCCGATCGCACGGGGAAAGGTTTGCCGTCGCGCACGTTACGCCATTGATCGAGAATTGCGCCGTTACATTCTAAGGGAATAAATTTATTACCCAAACCGTCTTCTTTTAAATTGCGATCGGGTTTTTCTTTTAATTCGATTTGCTTATTTCTGATACATTGACGGATGCGGTTCATGTTCCATAAAGTAATATATCCTTCGTTATCGGCGGATGCTAACAAATTTTTGCGATCGGCTGTAGATAAACTTTCGATATACTGTCCAGAACCTCCCATGATTGGCTGATAACCGAGTGTTTTCGCGCCGTCTCTCCACTGGTATCGCATTTCATAAATACTGCTATACTGCCAATCCCAAAAGTAAAATTTGTTTCTTTGTCCTGCTACTACTACCAGATTAGTCGGTGGGTTATTACTTTGCGCGATCGCTAAACTGTAGATCGCTAATTTGAGGTATGCTTCGCCGCTGATGCTTTTCTTTTCTACGTTCCAACGACGAATATATCCGCTGCCGTGAGCGCTAAATAAGTAATAAGAATCAAACGTAAAATCTAAATCGAGAACGCGATCGGTTTGATGTTTATTTTTACTAATTGTTTGTTCGACTTTCCCCGATAAAGCATCCCAAAGCTGAATTTCTCCCGTTTCTAATCCCGCTGCAATTATATGATCTGGTTTCGGTCTTTGTTGGATGACGCGCACCCCTTTGTTAGTTTCTTCTCGTTTGTTAATTATGCCTTGATATTTAAGTTTGCTGCTATCTTGCAAAGGACTGGTATCGACTTGCCAACGGCGAATGGTTTGGTCGTTGGAACCGCTAATTACCGTACCGGCAATGCCGATCAAACGCACGGAATTGACGGGACGGGTGTGATAAATCGGTGGGTTATTATATCGAAGCAGCCACATAATTAATAGGATTAACAATCCGCCGAACAATTGCAACCAAAATGGAATTATCGGGAGAACGTGCAGTTCTAAAATTTGGCTGCTGGGATTGGCACTAATGGGAGTAGTGCGTGCTGCCGGGTCGGGATTAGTTAAAATCGGAAATATTTCAAATAAAAATCGCCGCTTGAATCCTAACCAAGGCCGCCGTTTTTTAGATACTAAATAAGCGTGCTTGATATCTCCTGGTGACATCGATAATTCTTCAGGAATTTGTAGGTTGCATAGCTTTTTCTGCGGGTCGGAAATTTGGATATTGACGTTTTGGGGCAAATTACTGCGATTTTCAAATTGTAATTCGTAAGTGGCAAATTTGGAATGTTTGTCGGTCGGGGAGTTTTTAAATTTGGGAATTTGTTGGATTTTTGGCGTACAAGTTACTTCCACGCTTCCTTGGGGTAAAACGTCTAAAGTTCCTTGTTCTCGTGCGGGATTGCTGGCGGTTTCCGATTTGGCTTCTACGCGGAAATCATATTTTTGGCTGATAGTTTGCGGGCTTTTTGGCGGTTGACACCAAAAACTGGTTTTGTAAGAATCTCCCGCATCGATTTGAAATTTTTGTTCTTTATCTGAGGCGATCCAATCGAGATTTAAACCGGAAATAGTCAGTCTAACAGTGGTGGCTTTTTGGCTTAAATTGTATAAGATTACGGGTATTTCTAGTTCGTCTCCCGGATATACTTTTAAATCTTTCACTGGTAAGTATAACCGTAGCGGTTTGCGGGCTTTTTGAATGGTTAAGCTTAGTTTCTGGCTGGTGTAGATGTGGGAAAATTCTACGGAAAATACTTTTAAGGTTAATTCGATCGTCGTATCGTAAACTTGGATGGGTGGCTTGGTGATGGTGACGTGGAATTTAGTGCTAGCGCCTGGTGGTTTTTTGACGCAAACTTCCGGGTCTAAGGTGTACCATTTAACGTTAGAATCGGGGTCTGTACCGACGGCGGAAAGTTCTAGCTGAAAGCTGGCAAATTCTCTGCTTTCGTTGATTACGGTTACGTCAAATTCATTATCTTGATTGACTTTGCGATCGCCAGAGTCAGCGGCAATATCGGGACTTAAGGTAAGCTGTTTTTTGGAAACAATTGCTTTAACAAGGTTTGGCATTCTTAGCAATCTCCTGTTTATTCAATTAATTCGGTGATTTGTCGTCGCCGCCAAGCAAAGTTGATGATGTTGATGCCTAGTTCTTGTGCGGTACGAATTTCGTTGCGATCGAGTAAAAGTTCGTCGTCTATGCCCCAGTGAGATGATAAATCTCCGATGATTAGGACTACTCCGCCACCATGCCAAATTTCTATTTCTCGGTCGTTAATTTTCGGTGCTGCTGCAAACAAAAATGGTTGCGTTCGTAGGGGATGTTTGCGGCTGAGTTCTTGCCAAGATAGAAGGGTTATTTCTAATTGTTCTTTAATTATATCCTGGAGGGTTTCTAATACATAAGAATTGTTGGTGGCGGCTTCAATTAGGATAACGCCGCCTTTATTTAAATAGTTGTTTAAATTGTAAATTTCTTCTTCGTTTAAATGTAAAATTTGCCAATCAGCTAGATAAAGCAAGTCATAGTCTGCAATTTCGTTGTGGACTTCTTGCAAATTAACCGATCGCACTTCGCTATCTCCTTGGAAATGGGGATAAAGTGCTGATACGGATTGCATTAAATAGGTGAGGTTTTCGGTAATGCGATCGCTCAATTTTTGCATCGGGCTATCGTACCAATCATCAGTGTTGATATGCTGCATTTGGGCGACCCGCCAAACTTCTTCCGGTCTTGGTTTAGCTTTGATGCGATAGCGTAAATCCAGTTCGTTAATTCCCGGTAGAAATACATCGCTTGGTCTTTGCAGAATTACCTCGCTAGATGAAAATTCAATCCGACAAATTTCGACTTCTTTCGGAGTAGGAGGGCTGGTTTTTTCATCAATTCTAAACCACTCTCTAATGGTTTCCGATTCTTGTTTGCGATCGGGATTTTCCGGCTCTACGTAACTAACTACTAAATATACCGTCAAAGTTCCTTTCAAAGGAGTTTCCGTCGCGATCCGAAATTCCCGATTAATTGCGCGATCGACAATTATTGGATTACCTTCCACATCGATCGCGATCCCCGGTTGAATTTTCAACCAACGCCTGTCTCTAAACTTAGCTGATGCTGACTCCGGCGGCTCGATTAATTGTATTCCCAATCCGCAAACAATTCCTGGTTGATTGACAGATTGGTAGTGCAGATTTTGGCGGCGTCGATGATAATCATGAGACATCAACCACCGTTTGGCATTCATCATCAAACTGTCATATATATGCAGGCGTTCAAAAGGATCGACCGACGGTGATGGAAAAGGTTGATGGCTCATGAGCGATGAAAAAAATCTGTGGTATTAATTATTACACTAAACTCGGCTAATGGGTTTTAATTACGTGATTTTTTAACTATTCTCAGATCGTTGCGTAACTGTTTGCCAAAGATTCTTGCCAGAGCGGGTTTTGATGTCAATTAGCTCGGTGGAAATTTCTAATTTATCATTGGGAATTTTGCCTTTTAAATTTTCAATTGTTTAGCACCTACCTTTGCTACCATCAGGCATGATGGCATTGCATAATCTGGTATTGCTACTAAAAGTTATGCCACTTAAAGTTGCACTCTTGAGGTTAGCATTACTGAGATTTGCACCGCTTAAATTAACACCGCTGAGGTCAGCATTACTTAAGTCAGCATTGCTGAGGTCAGCATCGCTTAAGTTAGCACCATTTAATTTGCTTCTTCTTAAATTAGCTTCTTTTAAATTAGTATTGCTCAATTCTGCGCCGCTGAAATCAGCACCGCTCAAGTTGGCACGGCTTAAATTGCTACCAGCAAGTTTAATTCCTCTCAAGTTAACATCTTTCAGGTTAACTGCTGTTAGATTAGCACCCCTTAAATTAGCAGTACTTAAATCGATACCTCGAAGGCTGATATTAAATAAATTAGCTCGTTCTAAGTTGGTTCCGTTTAAGTTAATTTCCGTTAAATCAGCTTGTCTTAGATCGGCGCTGGCTAGATTACTGTTGCTGAGGTTTGCTTGCCGCAATTTGGCTCGATTTAAATTAGCGCGATCGAGATTCGCTTGACTTAGATCGGCATTCCTCAGATCGGCATCGCTCAAGTTAGTATCGGTTAAATTGGCAGCAATTAAACTGGCATTTCTCAAATCGGCAATCGACAAGTCTGCTGCTAGTAAATTGCTATTGTTTAAATTCGCTTGACGAAAATTAGTACCTTTGAGAATAGCACCGCTGAGATTGGCATTTTCCAGATTAAAATTACTTAAGTTAACGCTACTTAAATTAGCTCCTTGCAAATCCGCTTTTTGCATATCTCGACGAGCAATCGGTTGATTTACCATTTCCCAGACTATTCGCCATTTGCGCTCTAACATGGTATCGGAATTAACTTTTGTATCTTTTAAATCAGTTCCCATTAAATCTGCATCGGTGAGATCGGCTCCGCTGAGGTTGGCATTTTTTAAATTGGCGCTTCGGAGGTTAGCACTTCTCAAATAAGCACCAGTCAAATCTGCATTTCCCAGGTTAGCATTACTCAGATTGGCGCTTCGGAGGTTGGCTTCTCGCAAGTAAGCACCCGCCAAGTTAGCATTGCTTAAATTGCAATTAGGACATTCTCTAGTTTCCCGCAATCGGCGAATCGTTTGGGAGTCATGAACTGGCGGTGCAGTGGCTAAACATAGAGGGGTGAGAACTGCTGCGAGAATTTTAAGTTTCATAAATCAGCCACCAGTTTTTTACTGTAACAATATTCTGTCTAATTTCAGCCCAAAATCAAAATTTGTTGTATCGTTGTTTTATTTAGATTAAAACTCACCCCTAGCCATTTCTGTCAAGGGGTATTTAACCGCTGAATTTTACTTCGGCACTCCTGTCCTTGCTAGCAGTATTGTTCGTGTTGTTTCTTGGATAAGGTTCCAGAAGGAAGTCAATTTTTATGAAGCGCATTTTTAAATGGCTTGGTTTTACGACGGCTGTTCTAAGTATATTCGTACATTCGACGGTGAGAGCAGCCGGTAATTTTGAGAGTGTGGGAAGTAATGCTACTACTGTCAACCATGAAATGTTGGCACAAGCACCGTCAAATGATTTTCAATTTAAAGATTTTAATTTTTGGGTAAATCAGTGTCGCTTGTTAGAAAGCGAACAAAAATATGCGGAGGCTTTAGCGGTTTGCGAAAAAGCGATCGCCCTTCGTCCCCGTAGCAACAACCGCGAACTTTGGTCGATTAGAAGCAACGCTCTTTTGCAGTTGAAACAATATCCGGAAGCAGTAGCATCTTACGATTACCTGCTGCGATTTTCGCCAAAAGATTCTCTCGCTTGGACGCGCCGCTGTGAGGCTTTATACCAGTTAGAAAATTACGATGAAGCCCTGGCGTCTTGTGAAAAGGCGTTGCAAATTGATGGAAATTGGGGTAATGCTTCCCCGGCGGTGGCTTGGTACGATCGCGGTTTGATTTTGCAAAAGTTAGAGCGAAAAGAAGAAGCGCTGATTTCTTTTGAGAGAGCGTTGGAGATTAACGGCGATTATACTTTGGCTTTGACGGAAAAGTGCGGTTTACTTTCGGATTTGCAAAGATATGAAGATGCGATCGCAACTTGCGATATCGCTGCCGAAAAAACACCACTGGCTTTGAATAATCGAGCGGTAGCTTTGGCAAAAACGGGAGAAATTGAAGAAGCGATCGCATCCTACGAACGCGCTTTAGCTAACAATCCCAATGATGCCAATGCCTGGACAAATCAAGGCATTTTGTTAGAAAAATTAGGACAAGATGAAAAAGCGCTGACTTCTTATAACAAAGCTCTGCAAATCAATCCTAAATCTTCATTAGCTCTCGTCAATAAATGCGCCACCCTCAACAGATTAGAAAATTACAAAGAAGCGCTGACTGCTTGCGAAAATGCGATCGCGGGTGATGGCGTCTGGGGTGATACCAGTCCCGATCGCGCTTGGAATCAACGCAGCCACGCCTTACTGGGATTAGGCGAATATCAGGAAGCACTCGCCTCTGTCGATCGAGCAATTAACATCAATCCTAACTTTGCCGAAGCTTGGAATAACAAAAGCGCAATTTTATGGCATTTACAAAAATACGAAGATGCTCAACAAGCAGTCGAACAAGCACTCGAATTTAAGCCAAAATACAGTCAAGCTTGGTTTAATCAAGGTAGAATCCTCAGCACGTTAGGAAAATACGATGAAGCAGTCAAAGCTTATAATTTAGCACTGCTTAACGATGTAAATGCTTTGGAAAATCTGACTTGTGCTAATATTTTAGACAACCAAATTGTCGCACCGTGGGATGCCAAACAATACAGCCGAATCATCGATGCTGCCAAGAATTCTTGTTCCGATATTTTAGCTAACAAAAGCGTAGCCCTTTGGCATTTAAAACAATATCAAGATGCCTTAGTTGCCACCGATCGAGCCATTCAATTCAATCCCAAATCTTTTGAAGCTTGGTACAATCGCGGCGTTGTCTCGATCGATCTCAGGCAATACCAACAAGCCTTAGATGCCTACGAAAGAGCGAACAGAATCAGCCCCAATAACGTCTATGTCTTGACTGGCAAAGGTTTAGCCTTAGAAGGGCTGGGAGACGATCGCCAAGCCCTCGATGCCTTTGAAGCCGCTTTAAATATTAATCCCGATTACGAACTCGCCCAACAATACCGGGAATTAGTATTGCAAAAGTTAATTTAAATGGGTAGTGAAGTGTCAGCCAGAAACCCGGTTTCTTCAAGAAACCGGGTTTCTAAATCCTACTAAAAGCTGATAAATTAACCACTCCCTATTTGCGATTATTGCAATTATCATCCTAATATGACAAACGAAAATCTACTGCAAACCGAATTTAAATTCACCCTTCCCAAAGGCTTAGTAGACGAACGGGGAAATATTCATCGTCAAGGTACGATGCGCCTAGCCACTGCCAAAGATGAAATGCTAGTGCAAAAAGACCAAAGAATTCGGGAAAATCCCGCTTATGTAGTTTTGATAATGCTATCTAAAGTAATTACTAAATTAGGAGATTTATCATCAGTAACGCCAGAACTACTAGAAGAACTTTTTACCGTCGATCTCGCTTATTTACGTGAATTTTACAATCGCATCAACCAACAAGGTAACGCCAACATTCTCGTGCAATGTCCGCGATGCAGCAACCAATTTAACGTGGAACTAGAACTAGCGGGGGAGTCGTAAGCTACCCCTCAGAGCAACTGCATGAGGAGGTAGCCTGCATCGCTTTTTATTTCCATTGGTCGTTAGAAGATATTATCAATTTAGAACACGCCAGTCGCCGGCGGTGGGTGTCGGAAATTGGGAAAATTAAGGGGGATAAAACGAATTTGTAAGATAATTAACGATCGAACTTAGCATCATGGGAGAATTTTTTTTACATAAGAATAGGCCAGTATTTTTTCATCTACAGTCAGCAAAGGAACATCATAGATTCTTGCTGTTGAAACGATAATTCTATCGGCTGGATCTTTATGAAAATCCCCTGGTAGTGAGTAGGAATCAATGGCAATTTGAGGAGTGATTGACAGAAGAATTACTCCCTCTTGAGCTAAGGCAATATTAAACCATTCTTGAACTGGACAGGGAAGAATTAATTTATTTTGGGTAACAAGTCTGCTAATCTCTACCAAACTTATTGAGCAAATACCTAAACCATGAGGTCTTTCCCTATTGATTGCCTCATGGTGGGGAAGAGTTAACCTTGAATCATTGTGATTCCACCAAACCCAAATATGAGTATCAAGAATAATCACAAATCATTTACCTCAACATCCTGATTCATTTCCCAATCATCTGGAGAAATAGCAGATTCACTAGGATCTGCTAAATAAGAATATGGTTGCATTTCCCGAAGAGGATTAAGGGCGAATTTGCCTTTATTTTCGGAAGTATAGCTAATTTCCCCAAACTTTTCTTGAATACTTTCTTTCAAGATAGAAGAAGCTAGTTCTTCAACAGACATTTCTTTGAAAGCAGCTGCTTTAATGAGAGATTCTTGAGTTTCTTGGCTGATGTAAATATTAGTACCAATCATCGTTATTTTTTTTAGTTACTTTGAGGAGCGATCGTACTAGGTAATATTCTGATAATCATATTTGATAATAACACAAGTAGTGATTTGCGCGATCGCATTTTATCCATTTCACCAAAATAGCGATATGCCGTTAGGCACCCTGCGCGATCGCACTTCTACAAAAAATAGCGATCGCACTACAAGATTGGCGATCGCACTGATAATTCTTCACGAAGAATACGGCGTAGATCCTCTTGGGTGACAGGTCATAATATATGTATGGTCTTTGCCTCGTCAAGATTCATGTAGAGGGTGTTAGTGTCAGCGTAACGCACCGAATATTTGCATCAATAAGGTGCGTTACATTTCATTAACGCACCCTACAAGATCGGCGATCGCACTTACATTTGCTTACCACAACAAGAAGAAAAGATAAAAAAGTGAGCAGGGAATACTCACCAAAATTCCAATCCAATAAGGCAAGTTGCTGTTTTTGCAAAGCGTCCGCTTGATGATGAATAGAAAAAAATAAGACAATATAAGAAAGACAACCAGCCACAATGCTACTGCCCGCTCAGGATGCTCGTACACGGCAACACCCACATCTGCGGAAGAATTTCCTAACATCGGAAGCGCCATCTGGAAAGCTAATCGCCCAGACACATCGACAACATAAGCAGATGTAAGGATAACCAACACATACCTAATGGGAGGTAGCCTGCATTGCATTTTATTTTCATTGGTCGTTAGAAGATATTTTGAATTTAGAACACGCCAGTCGCCGACGGTGGGTGTCGGAAATTAGCAAGATAAAGCAAATGAGTAATGGTTAATTGATTGGAAAAGATCGGCACCAGACGATACGCTCACTTTTGAACATCTGGTGCTAAACTCCACTCAGTTAAAATATCATAACTTCGAGACATCCTAATCTTTGCCAGAAAAATCAAATAAGCAAGCTTTCTAACTAGATTGGTTATTTCGATTTATTAAGGCTTGATGTAAGCTGGAACTTGCAAGTTAAAACTTTGCTTCAAAAGATGCTGACTTTTTAATAATTCCGTATATTTTCCGGATAATTGGGTATTTCCATTAGCATCTTTAACCTTTTGGACAGAAAATTCTTCATTAGAAAGCCATCCAATCACAAGTTCAAAAGAATTAAAAATGTAAGAGTCCGATTCCTTTTCGAGGACTGCGTAAGGATGGTATGGAACAATAGGCAGAGATAAACTAAAACTTTCCTCAAATCTAGACCCCGCATCCACTTGGGTAAGGAAAGGAACAATTGGAGCTTCCACATCAATATTATCTGGAATCTCAATGCAGGCTTTAGTGAGCTTAAGATGGTTATCAACCAATTCTGTATAGATCAGTTCTGGTTTAATTAAAAATCCCTGCTCTGTCCATTGAAAGACTCGATTAACTAGATAAATTGGCTGGTTTGTTGGATTTGTAACTTCATAATGAAGGAGTAGCCGATCGTTCTTAATGAGAGCTTCGGCACTTAAAGTTACATTTGATGCGTCCATCACATTGCTTCCTTTTCCCAGACTGAGAAAACCAACTGAAAGAAACGTCAGAATACACAATGATAAGATTACTGGCTTTAAAATTTGTGGTAGTATTCTCATCATGCTACTAATAAATTATGAAGGTAGTCCCCAAATATATCGTGTAAGCTGATAGATTTAGGAATAGTCGGGTATTTTGAAAGAGCTTTAGTAAACCGGGCGTAATGGCAAACCGAATGCGGCGCGGAAGCGATTTTCAGATAACCTTGCATTGCGAAACTCATCAATCCCTGTTGCCTGTTGCTCTCGGCGTTTGACACCAGAAGCATCTGTACCGCGAGCGCGAGTACCATATACCCCTGTCCAAGCATGAACAAGCTCATGTGCTAGGCCGATCGCAGGAGGACGAGTCATCCAATCTTGCGATCCATCACCAATTTGGAGAATATGAGGGTTGTAGCTAACTGTCACGTTAGATCCCACACCAGCCGTTGGAGGAGTGCCAGCGACTTCCCAAGAGTCAGCGTCAGGATCGTAACTGGTGGCATTACCACCCGTTGTTGCCTGGATTGTAACGTTATGAGAAGAATTTTGGAGTTCTGCAATAAGTGACTGTCCAACACCTGTAGTCATCAACCATCCAAGATCGAGATAAGTAGAGACTCGAAATGCTGGTGTTCCACTGACTACTAATCGGGATGTTCCATCTCTAACTGCGCTTAAACGAGTGATTAACTGAGTATAGTCTGAACGTCGGATATTCCAGTTTCTTGCATTTCGAGGATTGGGAGGAAGTGGGCCGACAAAATCATCTGGGTAAATTGTGAAATCACCGAATTCTGTACATATTCCTTGAGGAGCTACCGATGTTTCATCGCGCTGAATTGGTAGATGGGAGCTACCCTTTTGTTGCACTACATGAGTTAACTCGTGCGCCGTCAACTCATCCTTACCGGGCGACTTCCCCCCACCATAGTAAATATCGCTACCGTGAGCGAAAGCTTGAGCGCCTAATTCCTGGTTCATCTGCACTGCTGCACCGTCGGTATGCACCCGCACACCGCTAAAATCGGCACCAAAACGGGGTTCCATGAACGATCGCACTTCATCAGGTAAAGGACTGCCACCCCCCTTACTCCCATTCAACTGACTCTCCAAATTGCTGTTATTAGAAGACTTTCCCTCTGACTCAGCTTTAGCTTGCACTGGCGAGTCTTCTTCTTTTGGTTCTTCCGGTGCAGTTTCTCGTTGCACCAGTGGCGTAATCCCAGCTGCTAAAGGCTTTGTTTGTAATTCTTCTTCTTTTGTTTCCTCTGGTGCAGTTTGTCGCTGAATTGGCTCCTCATTTTCAGGTGCAGGCATCGCCATCACCTTAGCTGCTATCCTGTCAGCTTCCAGTTCGTAATTATCCCCAGGCGCACCCACCGAAAGTTTAGCTTGCACCGGTGCTGGAGAATCGGGAAATATCTTCATCTGCATTAAGTTGAAGCCAGCGCTGGGAGCTATTGCCTCGTCCTGTTTTGGCGATACAGTGGCATCGTGAACTGAGTCGCTGAAAGGTCGCTGCCAAGAAGTTGCTTTCTGTGCTGGCGGAGAATAGGAATTAGATACAGGTTTTTTCTGCATTAGCCCTTGCTTACTCATATTCCCCCTTTCCCCCAGCTTATCTCTCAGTATTTTTCCTTAGTCTGGCACAACTGCTGTGCATAGAAACTCAGCCAACATAAATCTTAACTTGACGTTAATTGAAAAATGTTATAACCACCCTTTCACTTCTGTATCAGTTAACGCTCTTTCCAATTTCATATATTCGCTTTTTGCTGATTCTAATAAGTGTTTCATCATCACTGGCTCACCCAAATCGGCGGCGATAAAAGCGGCATTGAGTGCAATATTGCGGATATTTCCACCTGCCACGTTTAACCGCGCTAATTTGGTGAAATCTAGTCCTTCAGTTGGTGTATTCTTGGGAAAAATGCGCCGCCAAATTTCGATTCTTTGTTGTGCGTCGGGGAAAGGATATTTAACTACAAAGCGAATTCTTCGCAGAAAAGCCGTATCGATCGCATCTTTTAAGTTAGTAGTTAAAATCGCTAAACCTTGATAAGCTTCCATCCTTTGCAATAAATAGCTTACTTCCATATTCGCATAGCGATCGTGACTGTCTTTCACATCGGAACGTTTGCCAAATAAAGCATCGGCTTCATCAAATAATAATATGGTTGCACCGCCTTCTGCTGCATCGAATACGCGCCGCAAATTCTTTTCGGTTTCTCCAATATATTTACTGACAACAGAACTTAAGTCTATGCGGTAAAGGTCTAATTGCAATACTCCTGCTAAAACTTCCGCTGACATGGTTTTACCAGTACCGCTAGATCCGGCAAATAAAGCACTAATTCCTAATCCTCTGGCTCCCTTTTTGGCAAATCCCCATTGTTCGTAAACTTTGCTACGCTGGCGCAAGTGAGCGGCTATTTCTTTTAATACTTGTAATTGCGTTTCTGGTAATACTAAATCGTCCCAAGTGGCAGCAGGTTCGATGCGTTGTGCTAGTTCGTCTAAATGAGGCCGAGATTGAGCGCGACACATATTCCATAATTGAGGCAGAGGAGAGTTAAAATCTTCTCTCTCCCCTGCTCCCCTGCTCCCCTGCTCCCCCGCTAAATATCCTAGAGTTTCGGTACACACTGCATAAATACTGGGTGCGCTCAAGTTAAATTGAGATATTAATACTTCTACTTGTCCGTTTAAACTGGGTGCGCTATCACCTAAAGCATTTTCCCAAATGGCAAATTGTTCTTCTTTGCTGGGTTTTGATACTTCAAAAGTGATGAGAGAACGTAAGCCTGCACGACGGCGATCGCGACTGGTAACGATCAGCGGCGTGTTAATATTTTCTAGTATTTGAACGATCGCATTTTCTTTAGCAGCATCGTTTCTATCCCACTCATCGCAATCTAGTAATAAAACGCTTTGATTTAACCGGGCTTCCCGCTGCCAAAGTATAATAATATTATTTAAATCGGCGGTATTTGTAGGCACTACATTGGCAGAGATCGCCGCTATTTTCATTCCCGCTATTTCGCAAGCTGTTTGCGCGATCGCTCTTTTACTCGCTACTTCTTCACCAACTAATTGTAATATTGGAGAATTGGTAATTGAGTATTGGGAAAACCTATCCCCCCAGCCCCCTTCCCTACCAGGGAAGGGGGAGCCGGAAACAGAAAGCCCCTCTCCTGGTAGGGGAGGGGTTGGGGAGGGGTGAACCCCGGCAGTTAATATATCAGCTATTTTGGTGGCTATTTGTTGGTGGGAAGGTACGATATATTCGTTGGTTGATAACGGTTCGATAATTCCTCGTAAAGGTTCGTCTAAGTAATCTATTCCAATTAAATAATGCAGAATTCGTTCGTTAATTCGTAACGGACTGAGGGTAAGAGTTTTGCCGCCGCCAACTTCAATCAATCGCCAATAACGTAAGGGATGGTGAGGTGCGATCGCGCTCCAATGTGCTGCTGGTAAAAGCGACATTGCTAAACTAAAAGTAGGATAGCTCATTTGCGAATCGCCGTGAGCGTTAGCGCATAAATTAATAAAATTGGCATCTAATTCCATGCCAGCGCATAACAGCAACAAGTCTCGCTCGAAATTAGATAAACTAAAAATATTACAAAGGTTTTGTAATGAAGAAGATTGATTATTGGGTGGGAATTCTAATGTAGTTGCGGGATTATTTATCGGATTTCCGGTATTTTTGCCTTGCCATAAAGCAACTCTTTCTTCTAACAACTGACGCAAGTAAGCTAGACCTTGAGAAAGCGGCTGCCAATTGGCTTCTTGGCATTTTTGATTTGTTGCGATATTCATGGGATCACCACCATTGGGCTGATGTATTGCTCGTATGTGGGACTTGTAGATTCCGTGTCTACTTCTAGCAGGCTTTCCGCACCGTCTACCTGCACTCGCACTAGATATTCTGCGGCTTTGACATCGACGATCGCAAATACAACGATATCGATCTCCTCTTTCCGAGATTTGGCCGTAAAAATATAAGCGGCTGGGTTATCAAACGAACGCTCATTCAAAAATAACATTACCCGCTGCGTTGTTCCCACGGTTAAATCTAGTTTTATCAGTATTTCTGCTGAATATAACTCATCGCCATCATCACCGATCTCCAAAACTTCTACTTGCTCGATCGTCGGACTCAACACGAACGGGATTGCGTTAGAACCGATCGCGCGATCGGGTTCGGCTTGATGGCGCTTTTGTATCGGATGTAACACTTGCAAACTCTGTATGCCAGCCCGCAAACTATCGAGTTCTGCGATCGCCAGCGTTGCTAAATCTAACTTAATTTCCTTTTCGGTTACTTCTTGCGGTGTAACTTTTACTTCCCCAATTCTTACTTGCGTATGCTCTCCCCGCAATTGTTTACCGCGAATAATTAAGCTACTATTAGCCACGATCGGTTGATTGGCTCCCGCTTCCGATCCGACGTGTTCGATCGTCGGTTGTCGGGGACTGCTGTAAAATTGCGTACTGCGTATCGGCAGCGATCGCCTGCTCGTTTTCTGTCCGTCAATTAAAGCCGCACTAGCTTGACAAGCAAAAGATAGCACGTAAGGACACTGAAAAAATACCGACCAAATCTTCGATAATTCTTCCGTATTCATCATAGAAGGAACAACTGTTACTCGTTCTACCTGTTGTTCTAGAGTAGAAGTAGCCAAAAAACTGTAAGTCGGATTGTTGATAGTGGTGCGAATGATTTCCGGCGTCAAAATTGGGTAGTCTACTAAAGTCCGCACGGTGCTACCCAGCAGGCGTTGCGGTTCCAATTCCACCTCGTTGCCATAAAAAGTCAGAATGTAGTAAAGGTCTAATCCTGCCTGAGCGTGCTTGATTAAATCTCCTTTCGGGCGGCGAGTACGTAAATCTGCATTGCGCCAAGCCGGATTAGGTGTAACTTGATACAAGTATATATTCACCCCTACCTCTGGCGTGCCACTGCCCGACGCATCCGGGCGAACCGTCGTTACTCTTGCACCGGGGAGGTCAATTTGAATCGCAGCTTGTAATATTCTTTGCAGGGTCGCCGTGACAGTGGCGATCGCTAAATAATTGCTCATGCTTCAGTTATGGTCGCTTTCATTAAAAATTGTCAATTTATTGTTGCAAATACGTAATAACTCAATATCTAACCAGCCGCTTTTCACTGCGAAAAACCTTAGATTTCCAATCAATTATTATCTTTTAAGTATTTATACAGAAAAAATAAAATTAATAAAAATTTATCGCCGAAGTAGAGCGGATATTTCTAAATAAAATTACTTAATAAATTAATGACATCTACGTATTTTTACGTTACATTGAACTTCTGATCGGGATTTTAGTCACTCGTCTGTGCGCGAGCCAAACTGCCAAATAAGGAAAATCATATATGGCGAGACTTGATTACTTTGCACCTGGAGTATACGTCGAAGAAATTGACCGAGGTAGTCGTCCCATAGAAGGCGTACAAACCAACATCGCCGGGTTTGTTGGTTTCACGGAAGCGATTCGCAACGGCGCCGAAATCGGCAAACCGATGTTAATTACCAGTTGGAACCAGTATTTAGAATATTTTGCGAAAGAAAATTCCGATGGTTTCACCGACTTCCATGCTTATCTACCTTTTGCCGTTAATGGTTGGTTCCTCAACGGAGGCGCTCGCTGCTGGGTAGTGAGTATTGGTACGCAAATACCGAAACCATCTCAAGAAACCATTCAACCAACCACCGAATCTACGGCGCTGACGGTAAAAACCGGTGGCAAACGAGAATCTTTGCAATTCGTACTCAAGCCAGAAGAAGCAGATAAAGGCGCGGTAACGGTAGAAATTCAGCCTTCCGAACCGAAATCGGAACCGCAAGACCCCAACGCACCCGCACCAGTTCCAGCCGAATTCTTTTCAGTCGTCATTAAGCGAGAAGGGCAAGAATTAGAAAGACACCAACACCTGACGATGAATCGGGAAGTGCAAGCAGAAGTAGGAGATTATGTAGTGACAAAACTGCAAGAATCTCAATACGTTGCCGTCCTCGATCTTACTCAAAAAGGATTACCTTTAGCGCGTCGTCCGCAGGATGGGCAATACGAAGTCAGCCCCCCCCCAGAATTACCCACTCAAGAAAATTTAGCACGATACGTACAAGGGGTAAGAGACGATCGCAGCGGCATTCAAGGATTATTTGAAATCGACGAAGTTACCATGCTAGCTTGTCCGGATTTAATGCGGGCATATCAAGCCGGTTTGTTGGACGAAGACCAACTGCACGGCATCATGGAATTGATGATTAGTTTGTGCGAAAATTCCGCACCGAATCCTCCCAATCGAATGGTGGTTTTGGATACGCCGCCCGATCGCATTAAACCACAGCAAGTGATGAATTGGTTGGATAACGACTTCAACCGTCGTTCGATGTTTGCCGCACTTTATTATCCTTGGATTAAAGTACCCAATCCCCGCAACGCCGGCAAACCAATTTTAGTACCCCCTTCCGGTCACATGATGGGAGTTTGGTCGCGTACCGATGAAACGCGCGGTGTTTACAAAGCTCCCGCCAACGAAACTCCTAGAGGAGTAATTGGTTTAGCTTACGATTGCAATTTCCGCGAACAAGAATTATTAAACCCCAGAGGCATTAATTGCATTCGGACATTCCCCAACCGAGGCATTAAAATTTGGGGAGCGAGAACGTTAGTAGAACCAGAAAAAACCGATTGGCGTTATATCAGCGTCCGTCGTTTGATGAGTTATATCGAAAAATCGATCGAACTAGGTACTCAATGGGTAGTATTTGAACCAAACGACCAAGATTTATGGGCAAGAGTGCGGCGCACGGTTAGCAATTTCTTAGAACGTTTGTGGCGAGAAGGAGCATTATTTGGTGCCACGCCGGAACAAGCATTTTACGTCAAGTGCGACGAAACTTTGAATACCCACGAAACAATGGTTTTGGGTCGGTTATATATTGAAGTTGGTGTTTGTCCAGTACGTCCGGCTGAATTCGTGATTTTCCGAATCAGTCAGTGGAGCGGTAGGGATGAAGAATAATTTTTCAGTAATTAATAGTTAGCAACATCTCGCTAGCAAATAACAATTAGCAATTCAACAGGAGTTTAAATATGGCAGTATCGCAAACAGATGAATTATTAGTCAGTTGTCGATTTTATTTTGAAGCTGACGGTCTTACCGATAAGCAAATACTGGAAGTTTCCGGATTAAGTGCAGAAAACCCAGCCGCCGGCGGCGATAAAGTTTTAGGTTCCGGCAAACAAGCCGTGAACTTACGGCAAGCCGCACCCACTCGCGTTAAATTTACTCCCGTGGTCGTTAAAGTTGTCGCAACTACTAATAAAGACCTTTATAAATGGTATGAAGATTGCAACAAAAATAGCGGCGGTCAATCCAATTGGTCATCGAATCGCAAAGCCGCTTCCGTTACTGTTTACGACCAAGGAGGCGAAATGAAAGCGCGTTGGGAATTGGAAAATGCTTACCCGACTAAGTATGAAGGGCCGAAGTTGGAAGCGGGATCGAACGATGTAGCTAACGAAACAATTACCTTAGTTCACGAAGGTATTAAGCGGGTGCAATAATTCTCAATTTCTGTCAGATTTCTTATTTTGGCAGGAGGCAGCAAAAGGTGAATTGGTAAAAAAATCATGCGAAAGCTAATAGCTAATTGGCTTGATTAATTAGCTATTAGCCTAATCAAGGAGATAAAATGGCCAATTTAATCAACAATTTTCCCGAAATTCTCACCAATTCTCGTTTTTACATCGAATTAAAACTCGATGGCAGCGAAGAACCAGTCGATGCCTATTTTATGGAATGCAAAGGGTTTAAACGCACCCAAGATGTCGTCGAAGTTTGCGAGGTAACTCCTAATCGCTGGGGTCAAGCTAAATCCGGTCAAGTTGTCCGCATGAAAGTTCCCGGTAACGTGAAAACTAATAACATTATTCTGCGGCGGGGAATGACTAAATCCAATACTTTGTGGCAGTGGTTTAATGCGGTTCAAGAGGGAAATTGGGCTAAACAACGTCGAGATGGTTCTTTAACTATTTACGATCAAGGGGGCAATCCGCAAGCAGTTTTTCAATTTCAAGGCGCATGGCCGATTAGTTATATTGCTTCCGATTTAAATGCTAGTGGGGGAGATTTGCAAATTGAAGAAATGGAAGTAGCTGTGGAAGTTTTTGTCAGGCAGAAATTAAGGTTATAGATGGGTTTTGGGGTAATTGAAAGTATCGATGAACTGTAAAAAAAATAATTTATGTTTCAAACTGAATTTGAGTTTACTTTACCAAAAGGCTATCTCGACCCAGAGGGAAATTTGCATCGCAAAGGGATAATGCGATTGGCGAAAGCAATGGATGAAATCGTACCTTTGCGAGACCCCCGCGTGAAGTCAAATCCTGCATACTCGACCGTAATTATTTTATCTCGCGTGATTACTAAGCTGGGAGCATTAGATGAAGTTACTCCGGCGGTGATTGAAAATCTTTTTGCTTGCGATCTCAACTATTTACATCAGTTTTATCGCCAAATTAATGAATTAGAAGAGGAAAATGTAGAGTCGAAGGAAGTAAAACAAAATATATAATAGAGAGGGGAATAAAAGATTATTTAAAATAACTTAATATTTGGCAAAAATCAAAATTAACGGGGGAGCAAAATGTGAAGCTATCTAATTTGGTAAATACAGTGAGAATGCAGGTGAGGGAGGTTGAAAATTTTATTCGCTATCCCTTACAAACCGTTTCTAGAATTGGAATGCGTCGCCTGCAAGACGAATATGAAAAAGTAGAGCTTCCTGGTGAAAAAGAGCGTCAAGATAAATTACCAGAAAATCAACAATATAAAGAAAGCAAAGTTACTACAAATAATGGCAGGCAATTAAATAACTACGTAGCAAGCAGTAATATTAAAGATACCGCTACGGCAGTGAATATAGCTGTGGTAGAAAGGTTAGCCAAAAGACAATCCCGCACCGCCGAGGTGATTCCTCACTTACCAAAAAATCATGAAATCAGAGGGGGAAGAAGGGGAAGGTATCGAGTGGGAGATTTGTTAAAAGATGGGGAAAGGGTGCGTTTGTACGAAGGTTTCCACGTTTTGAACAATAAGCAGATTTTAATTAAAGAATATTTGTTACCGGATAAAGATTTTAATCAAAAAGAGTCTAGAGAACGAAAAGAAAAATTCGATCGCGTTTCCAACATTAACTTAAAAAATGGGGGGGGACAGGATTTTCGCTTGATTAGTCCTTGGGATGCGATCGCACCAACTAATGCTAGCGAGAAGCGCTGCTATCTCATTTTAGAACAAAGTTTTGCCACCGGCTTAACCTTGCGAGAATACTTGGCTGAAAATGGCCCCATGACCGGCAAGCAGGTACGCCAAGTATTGTATCAAATTTTACAAACTCTTTGGTTTCTGCACAATCAAAAATTGCGCTTTGCCAACGAAGAAATCCAGTCATCTTTACCGCATGGCAATCTCAGTTTAGATAGTTTAGTAATTGTCGAAAATCAGCCATCCACCAACATCGATGACCCGCAATTTTTCATCTATGTAGGCGACTTAGCTTTATGGGAAGATTTATTTAAGCCACCCAACTCTAAAATAGTTCATCATTCCGTAGAAAAAGATTTAGTTGACCTGGGATATGTCAGTTTTTACCTGTTGGCAGGTACGACAATTAACCAAAATACAGGGGAAAATCTCAACCCCAAACAAGAAGAACAATGGCCAATTGTCAAAGATGTAGCGCTCAAAAGATTCATCTATCATTTATTAGGAATAGAAAAACCATTTGCCACGGCTTTTGAAGCTCGTCAAGCACTTTTAGCTTCTCCCGTTCAACATATTAAAGAAGAAATAGAAGAAACAAAAGAACCAGCACAAATTTCCCCAACTAAAAAATCTTCTTTATGGAAAACTTTATTAATTGTACTACTTTTAGCGATCCTGGCAGGCTTTATCGGACAAATGATTTGGATGGCATGGCAATTGCTAAGTAACGGAAAAGACGGAGTAATTGTTCGACCTCGTTCTGGGATCAATTCCCTGGCTGAAGTGCCAAAAGTACCGACTGGCAATACCAATTACACCACAGAAGCAGACGGGATATGGCGTTACGTATTCAATAATCGCTTTGCTGATGACTTAACCTTAGAACAAGAATTAAAAAATCGCGAACCCAGGTTAAAAAATTACAAATTTAGTGCGACGGGTAATAATGTAATAGGAGATATTCGCGCTGACAGAGCAGAGTTTGCTCTTACTAAGTTTATCGACAATTTGCCAGGAGAATTGAAGCAAACTATCGTCGCTTATGACGGATTAGTAGCATTCGTGGCTTTTAGCGACAGCGGGAGAGATGCCACTATTCCCAAGAGTTTTCAAGGAAAAATTAGCTTGACAGAACTGCGGGATTTATATCGGAATGGCCAAATCAAAAATTGGCAACCCCCTCCCAATTTTCAAGAAAAAATTAAACTTTACAAACCGATTGATAACGCACAAGTGCTACAAGCCTTTGAAAAAACGGTTCTCCAAAATAATCGACAGGATGTAGCGCGTTTTAGAAACCAAATAGAGTTAAATAAAAAAATCTTGAAGAAACAGCAAGAACAGGCATTTAATGAAAAAGCGAAACAACTTTATCGCCAACGGATGAGCAGATATCAGAGGCTCAAATTACTCGAACGGGAACGGCAAAGAATTCTCAACGCCAAACAGGATGAAAGATATATTTTAGGGGAGGTTTTAAAAGATTTTGAAACTAAGAAAACAGTTAGTATTGGTTTTGGATTGTTGAGTCGAGTATTCGATCAATGCTCCGTATATCCTTTAGCGATAGAAACCGATAGCCGAGAAGTTCCAGTCTTAATATCTGCGGATCGAAATAAAAATAAACCTCTTTATGAAACTATGGATTTATGCAGCGATAAAGGTAGTTACAAACCGAATATCGAGGCTTTCCAATCGCAGCGATATCCTTTAGTAGTTCCCCTGGTAGTAGTTTATCCCAAAAATTCTCAAAAAGGAGAAGCTTTTGCCAAACTACTATTAACTAATGAAGGACAAAGTTTGTTAGGTGCAGCCGGATTGATACCAGTACGCAAGTTAACCGATGACTAGAATCAGAAGATGACAAAAAAACCCAAAGATGAAATTTCCCAATTAGCCGAAAAAGTGATGCTCGATCCCTTGTTACTACGTAAATTGAGCGAAAAAGTGTATGAATTGATGCAAGAAGATATCCGCGTTCAACGCGATCGCGATCGTAATTACCAGAGGTTAATATAATGTCTAAGAATGGTGTCGTCACCCACGAACTGAACTACGTCACGGCCAATCGCTTCTACGTAGAAATGCAAAGCAGCATCACCGCCTCCTTCAGTGAATGTTCCGGTTTGGGAGTTCAAATCAAAAAAGAAACATACTTTGAAGGCGGTGTCAACGACCAACAACGAATTGTATTAGGACAAGCTCAATTTTCCGACGTTACCCTCAAACGCGGAATTACCGACGATTTCGCCTTTTGGGATTGGGTAACCAACACCCTCACCGGACTCAAAAAAGAACGTCGCAACGTCAACATTCTCCTCTTCAATCAAGCAGGAGAAACCATGCAATGTTGGACGCTAATAGCCGCCGTTCCCGTTGGCTGGAAAGCACCAGCACTCCAAGCAAATTCTAACACGGTTGCGATCGAAGAACTAACATTAGCCTACGAAGGAATCAAAATAGCCAAATCTCCAGGCGGAGGCGCCACCAAAATTCCAGACGGACGCCATGCTTCCGGATTTTTCCTCTAAAAAAATCACTAAACGAGGAAAAATTTATGTCCCTCAAACCTCTCGGTTACAAACAATCTTTACTTCCTCCCACTTTTTTCGGACAGCAATCTCTGTTCCTCAAACCTTTGTCGCCATTAGGACAAAACTCTTCACTCCTCCCCACGCTACAACCATTAGGTCAATCTCCCGAATCTTCCCTATTACAAACTTCCTTGATTCAACCAGAAACTAATGATTGGGGATTGATAAATGGAGAATGGGAAGAATATCAAGACGCCGAAACTCAGTCAACGACAGACGAAGGAACAAATTTCATCTCCCCATCGCCAAACCTCCCTATTGATTTTTCATCCAATCCTCAGTTAACTGAAAACAACTCAACACCAAACTCTCCACAACAAACAGTCAGACTATCCCCAGACGAAGCATCATCTATTAATATAGATAACTCTGAAAATCTCCAGAATCTCAAACCGCTAGGAACATCAAAACCTTTAGTTCAAAAATCCGATTTTCTCATCTCCCCATCCTTAACAGAACCATTAGGAAATTCCCCAACTAATTTACCGCCAACATCATTACCCGAATCATCCGAATCAGTACAAGCAAGTTGGCAAAATCCAGATTCACCATCTCCCACACCGACTACTTCTGCTGAAGCAGTTGAAACATCCACATCCAATAACATTCAAGCTAGTTCAGAAATATCCAATCTTTCCACAACACCAGAACCCATATCGTCATCTCCCACACCGACGACTACTTCTGTTGCGGATATTGAAAATCCAGCATCAACTATCATTCAAGCTAGTTCAGAAAAGCCAACTGTTTCTACAACACCAGAAACCATATCGCCATCTTCCACACCGACTACTTCTGTTGAGGATATTGAAACTCCTGCATCAAATATAATTCAAACCAGATTAGAAACTCCTAATCTTCCCAAAACACCAGAAACCATATCGCCACCAACAACCACTCCTGTTTCTGCGGCGGATATGGAAACTCCCACATCCAATATCGTTCAACCAAGTTCCGCAACACCAACTCTTCCCACAACTGACGAAACCGTATCGCCATTTCCGACAGCAACAACTTCTAATTCTGCTGAAGATATTGAAACTCCCACATCCAATATCGTTCAAGCAAGTTCCGCAACACCAACTCTTCCCACAACTGACGAAACCGTATCGCCACCAACAACCACTCCTGTTTCTGCGGCGGATATAGAAAATCCCACATCCAATATCGTTCAAGCAAGTTCCGCAACACCAACTCTTCCCACAACTGACGAAACTATATCTCCGTCACCAACAACTTCTGTTTCGACAACTGAAAATCTAGTTTCCCCATCTCCCACACCGACTACTTCTGCTGAAGATATAGAAAATCCCACATCCAATATCGTTCAACCAAGTTCCGCAACACCACATCTTCCTTCAACAACAGAAACTATATCTCCGTCACCAACAACTTCTGTTTCGACAACTGAAAATCTGGTTTCCCCATCTTCCACACCGACTACTTCTGCTGAAGATATAGAAACTCCCACATCCAATATCGTTCAACCAAGTTCTGCAACACCAAATCTTCCCACAACACCAACTCTTCCCATCACTGAAGAAACTATATCTCCGTCACCAACAACTTCTGTTTCGACAACTGAAAATCTGGTTTCCCCATCTCCCACACCGACTACTTCTGCTGAAGATATTGAAAATCCCACATCCAATATCGTTCAACCAAGTTCCGCAACACCAACTCTTCCCACAACTGACGAAACCGTATCGCCATCTTCCATAACAACAACTCCTGCTGATGCGGTTGACTCTCCCATATCAAATATCGTTCAAGCAAGTTCCGCAACACCAACTCTTCCCACAACTGACGAAACCATATCGCCACCAACAACATCTTCTGTTTCTGCTAGCGAAAATATTAATTCCCCATCTCCCACACCGACTACTTCTACTGAGGCGGTTGAAACTCCCGCATTAAATACCGTTCAAACTAGTTTAGAAACACCAACTCTTTCCACAACTGACGAAACTATATCGCCATCTTCGACAGTAACAACTTCTAATTCTGCTGCGGATATGGAAAATCCCACATCAAATATCGTTCAACCAAGTTCCGCAACACCAACTCTTCCCACAACTGACGAAACAACATCGCCATCTTCCATAACAACAACTCCTGCTGATGCGGTTGACTCTCCCATATCAAATATCGTTCAACCAAGTTCCGAAACGCCAAATCTTCCCACAACTGACGAAACCATATCGCCATCTTCCATAACAACAACTTCCGCTGAGGCGGTTGAAACTCCCATATCCAATATCGTTCAAACTAGTTTAGAAACACCTAATTTTTTACCCACCCAAGAAACCATATCGCCATCATCAACAAGTTCTCTTCCTGTCAGTGAAAATCTTGCTTCCCAATTTACCACACCCATAACTTCTGATGATGATATTGCATCTCCCATCTCAAATACTGTTCAACCAAGTTTAGAAAATATTCCCCAAGAAACAAACGCTACCTTACCGCCAGATACAGTCCAACCTCGCGTAGAAAATACTGAATTACCTTTGCCTAAGCCTTTGGGTTTACCCAAACCTTTAGCGGAAGAATCTAATTTTGTTAATTCTCAAATTGTCGCTGACTTCGCAGATAAGGCATCAGCCGATTCAACAAAATCAGAATTATCTAACGATAATTATTTGCCGGAAATATCAAGCTTTTTAAATGAAAACTTCCCCGATATTTCTCGTTTTATAGAATCTACTGACCTAAATTCAAATACAGTTAGTGATATACCCGCTAATTTGCCAAATAATTCTGAAGCAAGTAGGGAAAATTCTAGTAATGGTGAAGATGCGATCGCAAATTTACCACCACTCAACCCCATCGGTTTTTCCCAACCCTTAAATAATAGCAAATTTATCTTACCAAGTCTAGATTTAACATCCGTAAATAATGACAAAAACCCCAAATCGATCGGATTTGACGAACCAGCCAACACAAATCAATCAACTTCCGATGATTTCGATGCAAATACCCCAAATTTCTGGTCTAGCATTGAAGAATTATTAGGAAAAAATAACACCACTGCACCAGACAGCACCCTACCAGAAGAAGACGATTTTGCGCCATTATCCCTGGTTGCGCCTGCTGATTCCTACTCTCTCACCTCTCCCCATATTTCTCAACCAAATTCTGCCGAATCATCCGTCATACCTCCCACCGCAGATAGCGAAGAAACATCCCAACAACTAACCGTAAATAGTTCTAGTAAATTATCCGCCATCAAAGAAGAACAATTAGAAATTCTCGCTCAAAAAGTTTACACTTTAATCAGACAACGATTAGAAGTAGACCTAGAAAGACAAGGAAAAAACTGCGTAGGTTATCCAATCTGGTTAAGTAATATTACATCCCTAAAAGGAACTTCCGCCAGAGTAAAATCATCACCCCAAAGACAAACAATCGGACAGCGTTCACCGGATGATACCGGGGAAATTTCCCCCATAGAACCGAAATTAATTATACTCAGCCAAGAAATTTATCATTTAATCAGACAGCGATTAGAAATAGACCGAGAACGACAGGGAAATTACTATTTAGGTCGATTAAATTCGTAAGTTCAAATACAAGCGAGGAGGAAATATGCCAATCCCTAAAAATGCACCAATCACCGACAAATCAGGCAATCTCGTCAAAGCAAGATTGACCTCAGAAGATGGCGTCCCACCAATCGAATTCATGTTCAACCCCACCGAATTAACTTTCGAGGGAGTAGTAGAAACAGCCGAAAGTCCGGGAGCTCGTACCCAAAATAGAGGACAGCCAAAAGTCAGCTTTTCCCATACCAAAGCTTATAAAATTACCATCACTAAAATTTTATTCGACACTTACGAAGAAGGAACAGATGTTGTTAGCAAATACATCGAACCATTCCGTAAAGCCGTCGAATTCGTATCGGGAAAAGAACGTCCTCCTATCTATAGATTTAGTTGGGGTAGCCGAATCTATTTGCGACGTTGCTTTATCGAAAAACTCAACTACAAACTCACCATGTTTTTACCCAACGGGATGCCAGTACGTGCCATCATAGATAGCCTGACGCTGAAAGAAGCAGACGAACCAGAACCTAATAGTTCTGTAGCTGCTCAAAGTCCCCAAACACAACAACGCCAAGGAAGAGATAGTTTTGCCAATCGCAGAGCGGCAACCAGAAATCGTACCTAAATTGAAAAACATTAATTTGCTCGTCATAGGTAAATATGAATGCAGTTCATTACCGCGCACTACCGCTTTTAGAAATAGATGGTCAACCAGCACCGTCTAATTTAATGGAGGATATTATTCAAATTTTTGTTGAAGAAAGTCTCCATTTACCAGCCATGTTTACCCTGGTAATTCAAAATGATTATTTTCCCGGTCGTGCGGAAGATAAGAAGTGGCGATACCAAGATTTATTACAAATTGGCAAACCAGTGAAAATTGGGTTTTCTGGCAGTACCACCGAATCTCAAGATTACGGACAAAAAAATGAAAATCAAATTATTGAAGCTGAAATCACCGCCATCGAAACTTTTTTCAGCGAAAAATCCCAAGCACCAGTGATAGTCAGGGGTTACGATGTCGGTCATCGCTTGCATCGCGGACGCTACAACCGTTCTTTTCAAAATATGACCGATAGCGATATCATCAAAAAAATTGCTAATGAAGTAGGGATAAAACTCGGTACGATTGATGCTAGTGGAGTTGCTCACGACTACGTTTTTCAAGAAAATCAAACTAATATGGAATTCTTCCGGCAACGGGCAGCCCGGATAGGATTTGAGCTATTTATTCAAGATGGTAAACTGAATTTTCGCAAACCGAAAGCCGACCAAGATTTAACTTTGAAATGGTTAAAAGATTTGCATAGTTTCCGCGTGCGAGTTAGCAGCGCTGAACAAGTAAAAGAAGTAGAAGTTAGAGGTTGGGACTATACCGAAAAAAGGCCGATTTTATCTACTAAAAACCAAGAAAAAGTAATTACGGAAACTCAAAACGGCAAAGGCAGCGCTACCAGCAACAAATTTAACGGCAAGCCACCTACACCGAAAATGATTTTAGTAGATAAACCCGTTTTTACTCCTAAAGAAGCCGATATAATGGCGCAAGCTTTATGTGACGAATTGGGCGGACAATTTATCTATGCCGATGCCAAAGCGGAGGGAAATACCCAAATTAGAGTAGGAAGAGTGGTCAAACTCGAAGATATGGGACAGCATAGCGGAAAATACTATATTACTGAAACCCGTCACTCATATCAAGAAAGAGTTTATACTACCGAATTCAGCGTGCGCGGTTTGCGGGGAGGCGACATTTTAACTACCCTTTCTCCTCAAAAAAACCTCCAACCAGGTCAAACTTTATTAGTAGGAATTGTTACCGATAATGAAGACCCTAAAGGAATGGGAAGAGTGAAAGTAAAGTTTCCCACCCTGACAGAAGAACACGCTAGCAATTGGGCGAGAGTAGTAACTATTGGTGCGGGAAATCAACGGGGATTTGATTGTTTGCCAGAAATCAATGACGAAGTTTTAGTAGCTTTTGAACACGGCGATATCCATCGTCCTTATATCATCGGAATTGTCTGGAACGGCAAAGATGCACCGCCCAATACCGTCGAAGATAACGTGCAAGATGGGAAAGTACGATTGCGGACATTTAAAACGAGAACTGGGCATAAAATTCAGTTCGTAGAAGAAGACAAAGGTAGTAGCAAAGCAGGTGCTTATATCGAAACTTCCAAAGGTCATCAATTACGGATAAATGACAGCGAAAAAATGGTAGAAATTGAAACAACAGGCGGTCACAAAATACGCTTGGACGATCGCGATGGTAGTATTAGCCTAAGTTCGACGGGTAAAATCGATCAAAATGCGATCGCATCGATCAATTCCAAAGCTCCATTAATCGATACCACCGCCACCACATCGATCAATTCCAAAGCTCCATCCATCAACACCACCGCCACCGCCAACCTCGGTTTGACAGCGGGTGGTACCGCTAGCCTCACTGCTGGTGGCGCAGTTACTTTCACTGCCGGCGCTACCATTAATATCACCGCCGGTGGTGCCATCACTATTACCGCTAGCGCCATCACCCTAAGTGCGGGTAGCGTGACGATTGTTACGCCTACTAAAGTAGTGCCTTTTTAAATTACCAAATTTCTTTAACTACGGGTTTAAAAAATAATCAAGGATGAAACAATGTTGTAATAATTTAGCACTTACGTAAAAAAACGGGTTGGGAACGTAAGTTATATAATGGATTAAAAAGAGCAAGATTTTTCAACAAAAATAGATAAAATTAAATTATCTAAACTGGAAAAATTTAATTGAATGAAAAAGGGTTAAAAACATTAGGTGAATTGGTAATCAATTGAGCTAGGCGGAGTCGGGAGAATATCAGCTATGAGCGAAAAATTACAAGTTCAAAAAAACGCATCCGCGCCATCTCAAATGGCTCCGTCACCCCAATTTCAAGAACGACCTTTTACTGACGAGAGATATCAGCCAACCACCAGTACAACAACTATCTCGGCAGATTCACCCCCAAACATTGCCCGTCCTAGTTTTAATTTAATGAATATGCCTATATTTGCTCCTACGCCAGCAGCAAATATAGACCAGACAGGAATTCAGCGTCAGGAAGAAGAAGATGCAAACAATCAAGACCTCGCATCGCCAGAAAAATTTAATGCTGCTTCTGCACCAGGGGAAGGAGAAGATGAGAATAATCAAGAAGTTCAGTTAAAAGAAGAATCAGATCTCTCTTCGCCAATAGAAGAAGGAAAAATTGAAAATCAAGAAGTTCAGTTAAAAGAAGAATCAGATCGTGATTCCTCAGAAGAAAAACCACAAGAAGATATAGCGTTAAAGTCTATTCAAACTAAACTAACTGTTGGCAAACCTGGTGATAAATACGAACAAGAAGCTGACAGTATGGCGGCGAAAGTGATGTCTACGCCAGACTCAGCTATCCAGCGACAAACTGATAGCCAAACTGATGAACAAAAAGAGGAAGTTCAGACTTCTCCTCTGGCTAATTCTATCTCTCGGTTGGTGCAGCGTCAGACAGCAGAAAATTCAGAAGAATTGCAGATGAAACCGGGACTGCAACGATCGCAAAATGGCAGTTCCCAAGCTTCTCCCAACATAGAAAGCCGCCTGTCCAATAGCAAGGGGGGAGGTAGTCCGTTACCGGATGAAGTGCGATCGTTCATGGAACCCCGCTTTGGTGCTGATTTTAGCTCAGTACGGGTGCATACCGACTCCACTGCCGTCCAAATGAATAAGGATTTGGGAGCGCAAGCATTTGCTCATAGTAGCGATATTTACTACGGAGCGGGGAAATCACCAGGTAAAGATGAGTTGACAGCCCATGAGTTGACGCATACCGTACAGCAGGGTGGTGCGTTACAGCGTAAGATTGATGGGAGTTCTGCTGTTTCTACGGATAGACAACAAAGCCCCTCTCAGTTTGAAACAGACTCATCGAATGTCGAGGCTATTGCTAGGCAAATTGTTGAGAGTTTGAGCGCAGATCCTCAAGATCGATCGGGGCGGGCGATCGCAATGCTAGCACGTTTAGCTCCATCGATTCGTCAAGCCGTTGTCGCACAGGTTCAAACGCAACTTTCACCACAGCAGCAGCAAACGTTCAGTAGAATTCTGGGAAGGTTAGGTTCAGATCGCGATGTATCATCAGCTTCTCAGGAAGAGATCCCCTCTGGTCAAAATGGAACTGCTCCAGACAGTGAAAGTCAGTCTGAAACTGAAGCAGAAACAACCCAAGGAACTCAAGTTACTGATAAAAACGAACAGTCAGGAAAATCAATTTCCACAGGAACAGGGCAGCAATCTCCCTCTTCTACATCCGAAACCTCTGAAGTAGGAACCGAGAGGGATAGAAACAAGACAACATCCCCATTTGCAAAGACATCAGCACCAACCCAAGCAACTGATAGAAATTCTGAGAACTCCCCTACTTCTCCAACTAACAGCCATCAGAAAGGTCAATCGACCCACTCACAGACCTCTCATCCGAAACAGGGAAATTCCTCACCTCAAGCCAAATCAACAGGAGTTTCTGGGACTGCATCGATGCAGTCCGATCGCAAACAAGGATCGCCCACATCTGCTAGTAAGGAAGGAAATTCTGGAGAACCAATAGCAGCAAATTCCCGCCCGCCATCTCCTGAATTGCCAACACCAACAGCGCGATCGCAAACTACCCAAGCCTTACTCGAACAGGTTGCTACAGCAGCCAATAGTGCGCGACAGCGATTTACCGATCGCATTACTCAAGGTACTGAAGCGATCGCCACCAGTATCCAACAGCAACAAGCAGCACTCCTAGCGGCAGGTGAACGTCAATCCAGTGCAATTCAAGCTCTCTTTGCTAATGCCCGCGTTCAAGTCGGAGAGATCGTTACCTCTGCTCAGGCTCAACTTCAAACCAACGCTTCTTCACACTTAGCAACCTTACAACAGGGTCATGCTACGACTCTGGAGCAAGTAGCAACAACCTTTTCCTCTGGACAAGAACGTGCTCAAACCCTTGGAAATACCTACGCGGAACGCTCGTTGCAAACTGCCGATGAGTCTGCCGAACAGGTGCAAACTCGCATTCAAGGAATGGCACAAGAAGCACGAGCCATTGGTCAGGAGAAAGCACGAGTACGTGGCAGTACTCCAGAGATTGCCGAAGCAAAAGCCAGAGCAGCAAACGAAATTGCCTCAGATACGGCAACCAGCATTACAAGTGGTGTGTCTGATGCGATGAGGGATCTGCGATCGACAGGGCCAGAAGCGGCTCGTGGCTTTAGGGAACAAGGACAGGAAGCGGCACGGCAAGTGGGGGCTGGGCAGGCTGAAGTTGTGAACCAGTTAACCACTGCTAATCAGCAGACGACCACTGGCATTCAACAGGCAGTGACTCAAGGCAGTCAGGCGCTAGGCAATCTTGGTACTCAGTTGACCACTCAACTAGCCTCGTTAGAACAAACGATCCAGAACCAGCTTCAAACCCAGATAGCCCAGAAAAGTCAAGAGATCGATCGGGCTGGACAACAAGCAATTACTACATTCCAGCAACAAGGACAACAGGCGATCGCTTCGGGTGACGAGCATCTGGCTCAATTCAATCAACAGCTTGCTGGAATGGATATTGACCCTGAGCTTGCTACCGAAGTCTCAGGAGAAATTGTCGGTCAGGTTAACGGTGCTTATGACAATCTAATAGCCACCACCGATGGAGCCTTCCAGCAAGCAGACAGTGCCCTCACTCAAGCGGGAACAGAAGTAATAAACGCGATTAACGCCATCTCTACCCATGCCTCTGGACAAATTCAAACCTTCTTGGGTCAGGCACGAGGGCAGGTAACTCAGCAAGTCGGTACAATTTCTGGTCAGCTTGGCACTACCGTTAACCAAGTAAATACAGCGGGTAGCAGTATGGTTGGCCAGGTAGCCACTAGCCTGGAAGGACAAATCGGTCAAATTGAGAGTGGGTTTGGACAAGGTTCAGAACAATATCAGATTGCTCTGGATGAGCAGGTTACCTCTGCGGAAGAACAGGCTCGCGAGCCAAGAGAAAGCCTACCAGAGCGAGTCGATCGAGGACAACATAGAGCAGAAGAAAGGGCAAGGCATAGCTTGCTAGACGATCCCCTTGGTTGGATTGGAGATCAGCTTTCTGACTTATGGGATATGCTTTCAGATCCCGGATTTTGGGTTGGACTATTGGTTGGGGTAGCACTTGCTTTAGTTGTGATCGCGGCAGTTGCGGCTGCTCCTTTTACTGGAGGAGCTTCCCTTGCACTATTAATTGCTGGAATGGCACTTGCAGGAGGAATAGCCGCCGTCGCAGGAACAATTGTTAGCAACATCACAAACCACAGTTTTAGCAATCTTTTTTCAGGCAATCTTGACTGGTCACGCTGGAGCGAAAATGTCGGTACCAGCTTTTTGATTGGTGCGCTCTTTGGTGCTGGTTTAGCTGTGGCAGAAGTACTGGGCGCTGGACTCATTGCCTTATCAATTACAGCTGGAGTCTTCACAGTCGTTACTAATTATTTTACTGGGCAGCCCTTGGATAAAAACCTTGTGGCAAATATGTTGCTTGTAGGAGTACTAAGTAAGTTATTCCGTTTAGCTCGTGGACGAGTACCCGGAGAAGAACCTCCAGTTCGTCCGCCCGGAGAAGAGCCACCAGTTCGTCCACCTGGAGAAGAGCCACCAGTTCGTCCACCTGGAGAAGAGCCTCCAGGCAACAAAGCATCAGACAATCGCCCTCCTAGAACAACTGAGTTACCCCCTGAGGAAGTTTCCCGGCTGGTTTCTGAACGTAAAGATGGCACCTTTAGGCTTAACCGTAAGCACATCAATAACGTTGAGAAAATTGTTGGTGAGCCTGAAGCAACAGTAGCTGAACACGCAGCACGAGAAGCTTATGCAGCAGAGCGGGCTGCTAACATGACTAATGTTGAACGAGTATATATGGGGAGGGAGGCTGATACACTAATAAATCCAGATGTTGCACCAGGTACTGAGTTATCAGCCGATGTTGTAGGCATTACTCGGCAGGGAAGATATGTACTTATAGAATCTAAAGGAACTGAAATTCTACACGGACTCGAACAATTAGAGTACTCAGCTAATGCACTTGGTCGAGAGCAAGTAGTTAGGTATGAGCTTGTTGTTGCTGAACAAATACGAACCCCTGGCTTTACTATACGAAATGGCACTTTGCATTTAAATGGACAACCCTATTTAATCAACGGTAAGCCTGTTCATGTGAGAACTACAACACAAAGTAGATAGTTGTAATAAAAACAGAACAAATTTATCTAGAAAGTAAGGATGATATGAGTACAGAACTTGTGATAAAGATTTGGACTGATAATAGAATAAGTGCCAAAGAACAATTACTTGAACTCATTAAAATTTTTGATTCTAAAGGAGTTAATCAGGGAAGCTGGAAAGGACTTACTGTTAGGAAAAGTGACTTATCTAAACAAACACTACAGTTACCAGAACCACTATCCTGGGAACAGATAAATACTGCATTAGCAGAGTATGATAGTGATGATTTGCACCTATCTGTTCGTTCTGCTTTACCTTGTTGGAGATTTAATGGCACAACCCCCCAAGAGGGATTTGTTCCCTTTTGGATAGAAGCATGGGGGACTAAATTTGTTAATATTACAGGACGTTGTAGAGAAGTAGAGGGCGATGCCGCCTTTAGCCTAGCTAACAGCGGCCCTTTCATTGCTTTAATTAAACGTGAAGAAACTCCTCAAATTCAAAAAGTCAACCAATACGTTGAGCAAAATCTTGAACTTGTTATAGAATTAATCCTTGCAATTGCAGAACGTATAAACCCTTTAGCGATGAAGGCATTTACCGAGCAAGGTTTGTATCAACCACTGAATGCTCACTTAATTTTTTTCCGCGATCCAAGTGTTCTTATTAACGACTTAATCTATCTCAAGAAGCTATGGGATGAGGGACTACCAGGCTACCACACACCTCCACTGCGCGAGTCGGTAGACAAACCAGATCTGTATACGTTACACCCTTGGCGAGGATTAGAAGCAAGCCAAACGCTTTCTACAAGGTTGGCAGGTCTTATTAATAACATCAACTATTTAACACCTACAGACTTAGCGCACATTAACTGGCAGCATTATGACAATTACGAGGGTAAAAATGGGCGTGTAGTACTAGATTACCCTTACTGGTTAAATAGTTTTCTCGATCGCTTCTATTTAAATCTCCTTATTACTAATGTAAAAAAATAAAACTTTTACCATTAATCATTTTGTAAAAAGGTCAAATAAGTAATGAACACTTTAAATCAATCTTCTCTTTGGCGTGATTCCGAGCGAGGAATATATTTCCTTATCCCTGATGCTCAAGAGTTAGCAATTGGTAACTGTACGATCCGTCAACTTAAAGGTATTGAAAAGCAAGTCGATTCAGAAGCGATCGCTCCCTACGAAATCTCTGCCAAAGATGCCGAACCCTATATGCGGCAAGAAGTGACTCAGGCGATGGAGCAAATTGCCAGCCTGTTTTCCAACGTGCTGGCAATTTCTCTGGAAAACAACAAAGGAAACTCTAACGATTCTGCAAAATCTGCCGATCCTAATCAACCTGCCACCAGCCTTTTGGCTAATCTGTTAGGGGTTTCATTAGATGATTTTTGTGAAAATCCTGAAGTTGCTAAGGAGGGTTTACAAAGCTTCGTGACTGAAGTCGCAACAGCTATGCAGAATGGTGTTGCTCAAAATCCCGATCGCACTCAAGTGATTCAAACCAGCGTGGATGCAGTACTGGAAACTCTCCAGTCTCGTGGATTGAATATTCCTGACTTAAATACTAACGAACTGATCGAAGAATTTTCTAAAATCATTTCCAAATTTCCTGATGAGATCCGAAGTACTTTCTCAAAAAATTCTTCTAATTTTGAAACAGCTACAACTCAACTGCGAGCAGCCGCTCTCGAAATTGACCAATCCTTCTCAACCCTAGCTCAAAACCTAACTCAGAGCCTATCAAAATTGCAAAATCTTACTAATAAGTCTGAGTAAAGATTAGATTAATTGTGAAATCTGACTTTATCACTAGAGCCAATTACGGTACGATTATTGGCAATTTTGAACTCGACTACGCAGACGGCGAAGTTCGCTATAAAACCAGTATTGATGTGGAAGGGTCTAACCTAACCTTTCCTCTAATTAAACAATTAGTTTATACTAATGTCACGATGATGGATGAATACCTACCGGGAATTGTGTCTGTAATCGAAGGGAATGTGGAACCGAAGGATGCGATCGCAAAAATAGAGACTTAGCTTCTTTATACTTATTATTAAAAATTTAGTTAACTTTATAACTAAATAAAAAAAGTACGTATAAAATATAACTTAAAAGGCATTGCTTAATTACATACTCAATTTATACCAAATCCGAGTATACTACCCCCTTTGTCCCGTTTCCCCTTTCCCCCCAAACATAACGGGGGTAATAACAGGGGATTTTGTATTAGACCCTAAGTAGGCGATTTTTTTTGCTAATAAATAAACTCGCAATCCTTTTTAATATCAAGTTGTTACAAGTTAGTCATAAGCAAATTAATCAAATGTCTTCTTTGATAACGCTTGTCCTGATTACCACTGCCACCTTTGTTTTATATCAACTTTTTACTTTGCAAGCCAAAGCCGAAGCTGAGTCAGCAAAATCTAAAAAGCGAAAACAAATATTAGATAAGTTTTTTAAAGAGCCAGCGCCATTTGTGGGAAACTATCAAGAACATAAAGATTTACTGAAAGCTCTTCAAGAATGCAGCCAAGATGAAGTTACTGAATATTATCAAAAACTTCGTTATAAAACAGGTGAATTTCTTAAAGAATTTGAACAGAGCAGTTTTGCACCACTTTTTGAAGATGTAGCTTTCATATACTACCAAAAAAATCACCCAGACCTGGAGAAAGCAGATGCGATCGAGAAAGCGAGAAAAGATTTCAACTTCCTTTGCCGCAAATAATAAATTTTTCATTCAATTAATTAAACTCTTTTATCAAACCAATTAGAATAACCTAAATAACAGCCGGAAAATCCCTTTTTTAGCTAACTCAATGATAAAATATATCGTAGGGAAAAGTTACATCCTATGCCTGACGAAAATGACGATCGGCAAAACGATTACATCGGTTCCGGTTTGGCATTCCCCCTGCAAATCAGCGTACAGGGAGGAGTACAAACTAGTTCGAGTACGCAAAATATTGAAGAATCTATAATTATCATCCTGCGGACGGATTTAGGGGAAAGAGTTTACAGACCGAACTTCGGTTCTCGCCTCTCCGAATTAGTCTTTGAACCGCTGAACGTTCAAACCTTGATGCTGATCCGTCTTTACGTAGAAGAAGCTTTAAAAATGTGGGAACCAAGGATAATTTTAAAAGAAGTACGTGCCGATCCCGATCCGATTAGAGGTAGAGTTGATATTGAGATCGTTTATCAACCCAAAAATAGCCCCGACACTCGTAGTTTAGTTTATCCATTTTATTTATCGCCATCAGGGGAAAGGTAAAAATTAATTTCGATTTGGTTGATTAAAAATATAGCAAATAAAGACAAACCAACTATACGTTATCGTAATATGGACTTTGAATTTTTACCCAAACTACCCAAATCCAATCTTGACGATCGCACTTTTAACGATTTAGTACAAGAATGTATTCTTCGCATTCCCCGTTACTGTCCGGAATGGACGAATCACAACCCAGGCGATCCGGGGATTACTTTAATCGAATTATTTGCTTGGTTGACCGACCAAATGTTAATGCGGTTCAATCAAGTTCCCCGTCGTAATTATGTAGCTTTTTTAGAATTATTGGGAATTCGGCTATTACCTCCCGCACCTGCTTGGTGCGAATTAACCTTTTATTTAACCAAAGCACAGAACGAACCAATCGTCATTCCTTACTCCACCGAAGTAGCAACGGTGCGGACGGAAACGCAACCAGCGATTATTTTTAGTACCGATCGAGAACTGATAATTGGTAATCCGAAAATCCGACATTTGCTGACAGGATTAATCGAAGAAGAAAAACCGCAAAATTTACGAGAACGCTTGGTTCAAAACGAACAATTTTGGAACATCGAAGAAACGCAGCTATTCGATACTTCTAGTCCGGGAAACTGCTTTTACATAGTTTTAACAGAACGAGATTCGACCAGTCCGATCGAGGGAAATGTCATCGCGCTTACATTCCGAGGCGAAGCAGCCAGAACTACAGGAATTAACCCGGATGACCCACCTCTAAGATGGGAAGCTTGGAACGGTAGAGAGTGGCAATCAACAATTTTACGCCAAAAAGAAGACGATAAAACTAAAGGTTTTAGTTTCAGCGAACTAGGACAACAAGGTAGTAATCCCTCCGAAAATGGAGCAGATATAATATTACATTTACCTCAAAATTGGCCGCACGCAGACTTTAATGGTTATAGCGGTCGTTGGATACGTTGCGTTTACACATATCCCAAAGAATTACAACCAAGTTATAGCAGTTCACCTAGCATAGTTGGAGTTGCTGCGCGTTCGATCGGTGGCGCAATCAATGCTAGCGAATGTATTCGGATAGAGAACGAATTATTGGGTGTGAGTGATGGTAAACCCGGTCAAGTATTTGAATTGCAAGGAAAACCAGTTTTAGAACGAAAAGAAGGGGAATATATTCAGGTAAAACCGATAAATGGCGAATTAGAAAATTGGCTGGAAGTAAAAGATTTTGCTGACTCTGGCCTGGACGATCGACATTATACGATCGATTCCCAAACCGGTCTAGTCCAATTTGGGCCACTGATTAGAGAACCGACGCAACTCAAGTACAAAACCCAAGATCGATCGCAAATTCAACCAGTCGGTAGAATCATCAGGCGAGATAGTAGAGATAGTAGAGAATCTCGCAATTTAGCCAATATCCAACCGCTCTCCGGAGGTAGCGAAATATTAGAACGACAATATGGAAAAGTACCCCCTCCCGGTGCAGAAATTTACATGGTTGCCTATCGGACTGGTGGGGGTAGTCGGGGTAACGTAGAAGCGCACAAACTCACCGTAATTAAACAAGCAATTCCTTACGTTAAAAGCACGATCAATTACCAACCCGCTCGCGGTGGAATGGATGCCGAATCATTAGATGAAGCCGTAATTAGAGTGCCGCAACTATTACGCACCCGCGAATGTGCCGTAACTCCAGAAGACTTCGAGAACGTCGCCAAAAAATCGACCAGAACCGTAGCACGCGCTCATTGTATCACCGATCCGAATATTACCACCCCAGGCGTAGTTACATTACTAATCGTTCCGAAAGTCGATACGGAAACGATCGATTTTCGCAAAGGAATGAATCCCGATCGATATTTTAATCTTGACCCTCAACTGTCAACCGAAATTTTCAATTACATCACGGAACGCAAACCTTTAGGAGTGCAAGTAAAATTACAAGAACCCGAATACTTTGGAGTGAGCGTGAGAATCGAAGTCATCATCGATCCCAAATACAATAACCCCCGCGCTCAACAAGATATTCGTTCTAAATTACTGATTGCCTTATACACCTTTTTAAATCCCCTCACTGGCGGAACAGAAGGCAACGGTTGGCAATTAGGTAGCCCGGTTTATCCTTCCGATATCGTTGCTTTATGCCAGAAAATACCCGGCGTCCGCTATTTAGGAATAGTAGAAATATTTGAATTGCAAAAATACGGATCGGAATGGTTTCGTAACGATGAACCGCAATCGATGATTAATCCAGGTTCTTTAGGATTAATTTGCTCTTGGGAAACTGAAGAAGACAGTCAATTAAACTCTGGTCACGTCATAGAATTTTATGAATAAAATGTATTATATAGCGATCCTATTTAAGTAATCGACCCCATCCTAGCCCTCCCCTTACTAAGGGGAGGGTTGGGTGGGGTTTAGTGGTTCGCAACTCATTTAAGATCGCTATAGCATATTGGTAATTAAAAACATCTAATTAATCCAAAATCCAAAATCTAAAATCAATTAATGACTCCATCCAATTACCGCCCCTCCATCGCCTTAAAACTTGCCTCCATGCAGCCACCGGAAGCAAGCGAAGCTTCCGCATTAGCAAGTTTTTCTGCTAATAGCAAAGAACAACCAGTTGCCAATAACTTGCTTCTTCGTCCGGGAGAACCAGGTGAAATGTTGGTACAATTGGAAAACTTGAGCGCTCGTCCCCTGCGCTGGAAGTTGGAAATTGAAGGGGATTTTGCCAAAAGTTGGTGTAATTGGCATCAAGAAGAAGCAGAAGAAATAAATGCAAATGGCAAACTTGAAAAATCTCTGATATTTCAAGTACCAGAAAATTTCTTTGAAGATCGGTTAGCCTTGAGAGACGATCGCACTCGCTTGCAAATCAATTACGAAGCTCAAGTTAACGTTTACCTGGAAGAAGGAACCCAACAACAATTAATTGGATATCGAATTTTTAACCTTTGCATCCGTCCTGGCAGTTCTTACCTGAATTTTTTGCCAGCTATTTATCGAGAAATCGATTTTATGGAGAGATTTATCTCCATTTTCGAGCAAGCTTTCGACCCCAGCGTTCAAACAATAGACGTGCTTTGGGCATATTTAGACCCCTTGACAGCACCGGAAGCAATGCTACCTTTTATCGCACAATGGGTAGCTTGGCCGATCGATCCTCGTTGGGATTCCCAACAGCAACGCCGTCTGATTCGCAACGCCGTAACTCTTTATCGCTGGCATGGAACGCGCCGGGGATTGCGTTATTACCTCCATCTTTATACGGGATTGCCTTTAGATGAAGATTTACCAGAAGCTGAAAAACATATCGCTATAGAAGAAGTTTTTAGCCTTGGTTTTGTGATGGGAAAAGCAATGCTCGGTGAAGATGCTATGCTGGGAGGCGGTCGTCCGTTTCACTTTATGGTTCGCTTGCGTCCGGAGGCAGGTCAATTGATTGATGAACGATTGGTAAGAGGCGTCATAGAAAGAGAAAAGCCTGCTTTTTGTAGCTACGATTTAGAAATATCCGTTTCTACATCTGATTCAGAATAACTCATCGCACCCAACATTTTTAACATCGCTTTCTGAGCTTCTGTAATGCCAGTAACTCCTGTAATATTCATTTTCTCATAAGGGCGATCGGCTTTGAGCGTTTTGACACACTCCCTCGTTTGAACATCCCAAAGCTTAATTGTTTCATCGGAACTGCCACTAATCAGGTATTTTCCATCAAGAGTAAACAAAACCATGCGGACTTGATTAGTATGTCCGTGAAAGGTACGTTCTTCTTTTCCTGTGGCAATATTCCATAATTTTATTGTGCGATCGCCACTGGCACTTGCCAAAAAACGCCCATCTGGACTGAATGCAACCGAATGTATTTGACCGTTGTGTCCTGGCAAAGTTATCAGACAATTGCCTGTGGTAACATTCCATACTCTTATAGCTTGGTCTACCCCACCACTCGCCACCAGTTGATTATCGGGACTCCAGGCTACCGTAACCACCCGTTGTTCGTGTCCGATGAGTATTTTGCAGATAGTGTTAGTGAATTCGGAAAACCTAACCCCCCAGCCCCCTTCCCTACTAGGGAAGGGGGAGCTTCTAAGCCCCTCTCCTGGTAGGGTTGGGGAGGGGTCGATCCCTGCTTCCCTAGTAGGGAAGGGGGAGTCTTTAAGCCCCTCTCCTTGCAGGGGAGGGGTTGGGGAGGGGTCGATCGCCAGGACATCCCACAACCTGACAGTTCGATCGCTACTAGCACTCGCCAGCATTCTACCGTCGGGGCTCCAAGCAACTGCGATTACCCAGTTAGTATGCCCTTGAAGAACGTGCAAACATTCTCCCGTTTGCACGTTCCAAATGCGAATTGTTTGGTCAACGCTACTGCTGGCTAACAATTGGTGATTCGGATGCCAACTTACGCACCAAACAGAACCGGAATGACCTTTTAAACTTTTCCACAATTGCCCCGTATTGCTATCCCAAAGGTTGATAATTTTTTCACTTCCCCCACTCGCAAGAAGTTGACCGTTTGGGCTGAATTCTGTGGTAACTGTCCATGTATGAGTTGGCAGTGTTTTCAGAACTTTACCCTCGTGCAGATCCCAAAGTTCGATCGCACTTTCTATCCCGCTACTAACTAATCTCCTACTATCGGGATGAAGGGCAATTGAAAGCACTTCGCCTGTATAACCTCGTAGGGTTTTCCAACAATCTCCTGTTTGCACGTTCCAAAGTTTAACGGTTTGATCCGCGCAACCGCTAGCCAGTAAAAGTCCATTGTGACTAAAAGCAATTGTATTGATCCAATTTTGATGTCCCTGAAAGGTTTTCTCGCAGTTTCCAGTTTGGATATTCCAAAGTTTGATAGTTCGATCGTCACTGCTGCTAGCAACTAAATTTTCTTCTGGATTAAACGCCACTGAAAGTACCGAACTTTCTTGTGCTTGAATAGTTTTCAGACATTTTCCTGTTTCCACCTGCCAAACTTTCACAGTTCGATCGGCGCTGCCACTTACGAGAGTTCGATCGTCTAAACTCCAAGCAATCGACCAAATGCGATCGCAATGTCCGACCAGAATTTTCCAACATTCATTTTTTTGATAATTCCACAAGCGAATAGTCGCATCTGAACTGGCACTCGCTAAAAGATTACCCCCAGGACTAAAAGCAACTGAATGGATACAACTATTATGTCCTTGAAGGGTTTTTAAACACCGATAAGTTGAAATATCCCAAATTTTAATAAGACCATCAGTACTACCACTTGCTAATAGATTGCCATCTGGACTAAAGGCAACAGCATGAACTGAATAAGCGTGTCCTCGTAATGTTTGCAAAACTTGACCAGTAGCGATATCCCAAAGTTTAATCGTGCAGTCATCGCTGCCACTTGCTAAGAGTTGTCCATCGGAGCTAAATTTGAGCGATCGCACCCAGTCGCTATGTCCCTGAAGCGTTTGTTGAATTTGTCCATCTGCAACTTGTATTATCCAAATTTGATAAGTGTTATCTCCCATTGCCAAAAGTCGATCGTCTGGGCTAAAACAAATCGTTTGAGCGCTACCAAAAGTTTGCGTGAAAACAGATTTAGACAAATCGGCATTCTGAAAATTCACTCGTTGCAAATGAATTCCTTGTAAATAAGCGTGCCATACGCTTAAACCTGAAAAATCCCAACCAGTTAAATCTATATTGAAATTTTGAACCAAGTTGATTATGTTTCCAGATGCGTAACTTTTTACTGAAGTATCCCGCAGTTGGGTTAGCAGGTTTTGAAGGTATTGTTCTAAAGCAGAAAGAGAATTAAAATTACTTATCAATAAATCAGCAATTGGTTGTAAAATTAATCGGCTTTGACTTTCTCGGATATATTCTTTGGCGGTTGTTTTCAATAGAGCATGATTGTGTAAAATTTCAATGTTTTGATTAATTAGTTCATTAGTTACCTGTTGAATCAATTTCTCGCTGACATATTCCATTACAACGGGTTGTTGGGTGTAGTTACTAGATTTGTTTTCGATCAGACTTCGCCAGCGCAACGATTCCAATGCTTCTAATAAATTAGCTTTCGAGACAATCGGAATCATATCTTCTGCCAATTCGGTTATACTCGTCCACTCCCGATTAATCGCCAACCAATACATTATCGATCGCTCTAAAGCAGAAAGACGATCGAACTGCCGATCTAACAGTCGGCGCAATCCATTAAAGACGAAAGTATCTTGCTCTAAAAATGTGCCTATTTCGCCATCAAACAAATCGCGAATCGAGGTTGAAACAATCTTTAAAGCTAATGGATTATTGCCATAGCGATCGCTCAACTGCTGAATTTCTGCCTGAGTTCCTTGTAATCCCGTTGCGGCAATTAACCCTTGCGTTGCTTCTGGTGAACCTTTCAATTGTAGAGAGCGCACAGCCAATTCAATACCTTCAAATTGGGCAATTTCCCCTGGTTTTTCTCTACTTGTTAACATCAAACAACTTTGATGGCGGCTTTCGGCAACTATTCGGAAAAGTTCCCCATATTCCTCGTAATTATCGAGGTATTGTCCGACGCGATCGCCTCCCTGTAAAATCGTCTCTAAGTTATCCAAAATCACCAAACAGCGAGCATTTCGCAAACATTGAAGGAAATTACCGATCTCCGCTTCAGCATCTTGTTGTTCTGACAAAAAGCAGACTAATTCACCCAGCAGCATTTTCAGAGTTGGCGCGTTACGCAAACTGCGCCAAATAACATAGGTAAACTGTTGCTGCACTTGTTCTGCAAATTTGACCGATAAAGCAGTTTTTCCCATTCCCCCCATGCCAAAAATCCCTACCAATCGGCAGTAATCTTGACAAATCCACTGTTTTAAGGTATAAAGTTCTTCATTACGCCCGTAGAATCGAGAAACATCCAGCGCTTCTCCCCAATCTTGTTGAATCGGAATAACTGATAATTGCTCATCTGGCTGGATATAGTCACTTTCTGTCAGGGTAAGATCGAAAGCGCGAAAGTAATCTTCGAGAGTTTGGCGATCGACTGCTTCTTTACAACCGCGAACTTTACTGAGCGATCGCACGCTTAACCCTGTCAAAGCACTTAAATCTTCTAGGGTGTAAGGCATTCTATGATTGGCTTTGATTTGCGATCGTTCTTGAGCTTCCTGGAGACGCTGCCAACCTTGTGGCGAGAGAATCACACCCCGTTTGCGTTTGAGGTTTCGAGTCGGTTTAGCCATCCTTCTGGTTGCCAACTGGGAAGTTTGACTGTATTGTACATTTTCCGACTTATCATAAGTTGCCGATCTTCATAACACAATTTGACCTCTCCCCCAAACCCTCTCCTGCAAGGAGAGGGGAGAATTACTCCCCCTTTCCCTTGCAGGGAAGGGGGGTCGGGGGGGTTAGGTCTGCTTAAGTTGCAAACTTAAGTTGCTTACTTTCCTGGACATACTTTAAAAAATAAGACATCGTAAATTCATTAGCACTAATTCAAGTTAAGCAAATATCCAATCAAATAGGTTGAATTTAACTCATTTCAACCTTACATTATCAGCAGGAAAACATCATGAAAACTTACACGGGTGGATGTACTTGCAAAGCAATTCGGTATGAAATTTCCGCAGAACCTTTACAGATGGCTCATTGTCAATGTAGGGATTGCCAAGAATCTACCGGATCTGGTCACGCATCAGCCTTAGTATTTCCCAAAAATGCCGTCAAATTATCTGGTAATCCGACTCATTATGTTACTAAAGCAGATAGCGGAAATACCAAAAGACGTGCCTTTTGTTCAATTTGTGGTTCACCTTTGTACACCTTGCTTGATGCGATGCCAGATATCTTCGCTCTTAAGGTAGGAAGTCTCGACGATCCGAGCATTTTTAAGCCTCAAATAGTCCTTTACACCGATAGCGGGCACTCTTGGGACACGATAAATCATTCATTACCGAGTTGTCCAAAAATGCCATCTACATTTTGAAACTTTCCATCCAAATAACGAACGGTATTCTACAGATCGATCGCAACTTTACAACCAGGATAAAAATATGTTTGATTACAAATTAGAACATCTCTTTTCTTACACCATAACTCTGAAAAACCCTTTTGAAGTGATTACACCTCTCCCAGAAGGAATTCGGGCTAATGCTTATTTTGCCAGTGGATTAGTGAAAGGCCCAAAAATGAATGGAAAAGTCCTCCCTGTAGGCGGAGACTGGGTAACTATTCGCCCTGATGGTGTGGGTTTAATCGATGTAAGAACTACTTTTGAAACTGATGATGGAGCATTAATCTACACAACTTACTTGGGAATTTACGATCTGGGAGAAGATGGCTATCAAAACTTTTTGAACCAAGAAATACCACTGCAATTTCCATTACGGATCGCTCCTCGTTATCATACCGCTCACCCAGATTACAAATGGCTCAATCGCTTATTTTGTATCGGAATTGGTCAAGCTTTTTTAGATCGTTCAGAAGTCGAGTATGACATCTATGCAGTTAGGTAATGAAATAAGAGAATGGGGAGAATATTTTAGGACTTACGCATTTTAACGAAGGAATGAGGGGGTGAGGGGGTGAAAATAAAAAAGCTATGTAGCATAAAGCTTTGAGCTTTTTACTTCTTTTAGTGATTGCGTAATATCATGTCCGGTTGCATCGGTAGCGGAAAAATTTGCACTCGCATCTGTGTTCATCTGTGTTTATCTGTTTTCATCTGTGGTGAAAATTTAATCAACGATTCAGTACAGACAATCCTCAAGATCGTTCTTACACTACCGATGCTACCGGACACAATAATAAGTTCTATATTTGTCGAAACTTTTCCCAATGACCAATCACTAATGACCAATCACCAATTTATCAATTAAACAGTCAGCAATTCGTTGAGCAGATCCGGGTTTTCCCATTCTACGGACACCATTTTCAGCGATTAATTGCAAACGGTCTGGATCGCGTAATAAAGATTGAATGGTAGCGGCAACTGCGGTGGGTTGTTCGACTAAAATTAAGGATGGCCCCAGTAAGCGAGATTGAGCTTCTGCAAAGGCAGGGGTGAATTGTGGGCCTTTGCCAGGGATCGCGATCGCAGGTTTTCCTAAACCAACAAATTGCTCGGTAGCCGTTCCCGCCATCGCGATCGCAAAATCACCTTGCTGTAAACAATCGCTAAAAGCTCGCTGGCTCAAAATTAATGTAGATTTTCCCTGATGAAATACTGATGCGCTGGCGTCATTAATCGGTAATTCAGAAGCTTCCGATACTTGAGTTTGCATTTGCCAGCCTTGCGCCTCCAAAGCTTCCCGCAAAGGGTCTAAACTCAGCGTAGGTGCGATCGCCCCTAAAAATACCGCTCCTCGATGACGAAAACTTTCCCTAATTCCATTCACCGCCAACAAAATTTCTTCCCAATTTCGATAAGCTTCTGGCGGTCTAGAACCTGGAAGAAGAGTAACGTGAAGCGATCGCGCTTGTTCTTCCTTATCCGCATCTAAATTATAAAAAGCTGACTTGGCAATTTTCCCCTCCAAATCATCCATCATCGGATTTCCCAAATCGAAAGCCGGGATAGACCATTTCAGCAAAGTTTCCGTCGTCAAGCTATCTCTCGGAAACACCCCCTTACAACGTTTGTGACTCATCAGCCAACGTTCCCAAGGCAGATAAACCGATCCCGACCAACCTTCCGAACGCTGAACGCGGGATTTTCTAGGTAGCATTCCCGCCTCATCACGCAGGTAGTACTCCGACTTAGCAGTGCCGACAAAAGCATAGGGAGCGCCACTCAACCAAGCTAACAACAATGGCACGATATCCCCAACCGCTAAAATCGCACCTCCCTGCTGTTTCCAACCCTGTACAGCTTTAAACTGCCACCAAAGCAGTTGCAGCAAGCCACTTCGCAAATCGCGCCATAAATGACGCCCGTCCATATAAATAAAGCCACCGGAAGGCATTTTCCGAGTAGGCGCGATAATGGGGATGCCCAATTCAGTATAAGCTTGACCCTCACCGACAATTGGCAGGGCAGCTAACTTAGGGGCATTGGGATGCTGCTGTAATTTCTGCAAAATGCGAATTGCGATCGCATCTTCCCCATGACCGTTGCTCAAACAAAGTAACTTCATTTTAATGGCTGACGATAACTGCTAATGACTAAACAGGGCATTGAGAAGGATAAAGTCTGAAGGATGAAGTCTGAAGTAAAAAATTAAAAGAATTTCATGCTTGACTTTCGACTTCTCTCCACTCTCCCTCAAACCTTCTTAGGCGGAATCGGGGAAGAACGAGTTTGAGAAGAAGAATCACCCAATTGAAGTTGCTGGCGTCCGTTGCGAACGATCCGCAGCATCTCGTTCATTTGCTGCTCGATATTAGTCAGAGTCCTTTCCGCATATTCATCAGCACCCTTTTGAATCGCTTCTGCCTCTGCAATAGCTTTCGATCGGATCTCCTCCAACTCCTGTTGAGCTTCCCGATGCGTCCGTTCAATTTCCGCCAAAGTCTGCTCCTGAGCAGCCTCGCACTCCTGTTGCACCATTTGCCACAGTTGTTGCGCCTCCTGCTTAGCCTGCCGAACAATACCCGTCTCATCTAAAAGTTGAGCCGCTCTTTGCTCAGCCTTCTCAATAATTTGATGAGCATACTGTTCCGCCGCCAGCAGCAATTCCTCCTTCTCGCGGATAATTGCCTCAGCTTCCTCAAAAGCATTCGGTAAATTCAATCGAATCAGATCCAGTTGTTCTAGCAACTGTTCCTCATCTACCATCGTGCGTCCTGTCAGTGGAATGCGCGGACTATCGAGAATCATTTCCTCTAAACGGTTGAGTTCTCGCTGAATATCTACGCCTGCCGATCCACGCTGGGACTCATCTTGGATATTTGGTTCGTCACCGTCGGGGCTGACTCTTGGGGTGTCTTGGCGTAACATTTTTGGTAAATTTCCAGGGCAACGTGTTTGGGGACAAGATGATCGACACAACCGCCGAATCTTGCTATCTCTTTTACCACGCTACTACTTAAAAAACCGTATTCGGTAGACGTAGCCAGAAAAACAGTCTCTACCCGATCCGAAAGAGTCTTATTAGTGTGAGCCATCTGCAACTCTTTTTCAAAGTCAGACAGCACCCGCAAACCTCGGATAATCGCAGAAGCCTGCTTCATCTGAGCATAATTGACGGTTAAACCATCAAAACTGTCTACCTCAATATTCGGTATGTGCTGCGTGGATTGGCGAATCTGTTCGATCCGCTCTTGGACGGTAAACATCGGCGTTTTGTTCGGATTGCGTAGCACGGCTACCACAACTCGCTCAAATAGTTTACACCCTCGCTCGATTACGTCGAGGTGTCCCAAAGTTATCGGATCGAAGCTGCCAGGATAGATTGCAATCACAGATCACAAGTGTGAAAATCACTGACGCGATTATAAAGGATGAAGGATGAAGGATGAAGTGTGAAGAATGAAGGGTGAAGGATGAAGATTAATTGTATTTATCTCCCCTGCCCCCCTGCACCCCTGCCCCCCTGCACCCTAGCCCCTAGCTCCTAAAAAGTTGACCCATTCCAACCCCACATCGCACCTTTAGCATCAGCAAATTCAATGTAAATACGATTGGGAGCCACACCTAAATTTTGATTAATCTCCTTGCAAAAATCCTGGCTCATTGCCTTAGTTTGGCTCGAATTCATGCTACCAATACTTTTAATTTCGATATAACATACCGGGTCAGTAGTCCCACCAAAAGTCATCGGCACATCTGATTCAAAAGCAGTCATCACATAAGATTCCGGCTTACCCAAATGCTTAGACAATTTAGCAGACAGATTTTTTAACAGAGCTTCAACTTGTGATTTTTCCGGTGATGCTACAGAAGTTTGAACTTTGATTAGAGGCATAATTCAAAGGGTAATTGCTAACTGTTAAATAGTGAGAAAAGGTTTTTTGTAATTATAATGCTGATGTCGATCGCAAACATTTTTTGTAGGGACACAGCATAATTTAAATTAACACGAAGCATTATCTCCATGATGCCCTGTCCCTACAGCAACACTAACCGCCGTAATTCCAGCCAGTACTTTCTAGCAAAAGCGGTTCCCCTTCCCGGTGAACGCCAGCGCCAACTACTTCACCAACAAACACGGTATGATCCCCATGTTCCACTGCGCCGACGACTCTGCACTCAACATAACCCAGTGAATCGGAGATGATGGGACAGCCAGTTTCTCCCCCTAAATAGAACTCCACATCTTCAAACTTATTACCGATGCGGCGTCGTGGCTGAAAAAATTTCTGGGCTACCTCTTTTTGTCCCGCTTCCAGAAAACTCAGAGCAAAAACGCCGCTAGCTTTCAGCATCGCATGGGATTGAGAATCCTTTTTCACGCAATTCACCACTAACGGCGGTTGAAAAGAAGCTTGCATCACCCAGCTAGCAGTAAAGCCGTTGACATCTTCCCCATCCTTGACGCCGCAGACGTAAATTCCGTGGGGAATCTTTCGCAAAATTGTCTTTTTAGCTTGTTCGTCTAACAATGTTCTACCTGCCTCAAAATACCTACATCGGTAAGTTTACCAATCTGTAGCACATTAACGCCTTGCTTAAGTAGGATTCGCAAAACCGGGAAAGTTGGGAATATAAGGGCTTTTTAAACCACACCATACTTTTTAAACCAACCTAACATCTTTTCCCAACCATCCTCAGCTTCTTCTTTTCGATAAGATGGGCGATAGTCAGCAAAAAAACCATGCGGTGTATCGGGATAAAGGATAATTTCTGAAGCAGTATTACCACGTTTGAGAGCTTCGCGCATTTGCTCTACTGTATTATTGGGAATGCCGCTATCATTACCGCCATACAGTCCTAAAACTGGCGCTTTCAAATAAGGGGCAATATCAATCGGATGCTTGGGAGTTAGAGGGGTAGATTCACTCACTAAACGTCCGTACCAAGCAACGCCAGCTTTTAGTTTGGGATTATGTGCGGCATACATCCAAACAACTCTGCCACCCCAACAAAAACCTGTAATTCCTAATTTATTGATATTTCCTTTACTGGATTTTTCTGCCCAATTCACGGCGGCATCCAAGTCAGACATTACTTGGCTATCGGGAACTTTAGAAACAACTTTGGAGATGATTTCTTGAATATCGTTGAGTTGGGAAACATCTCCTTGACGGGCAAACATTTCGGGTGCAATTGCTAAATAACCTAATTTGGCAAAGCGGCGACAAATATCTTGGATGTGTTCGTGAACTCCAAAGATTTCTTGCACTACTAAGATGACTGGAAAGTTCTGCCCAGTGGCAGGCATGGCGCGATAAGCTGGGATTTCTCCATCTTCTACGGGAATTTTTACTTCACCAGCGATTAAGCCGTCGGTATTCGTGTTGATAACTTGGGCAGAAATGGGATGAACTGCTAGGGCGAAGCCTGCTGTGAGAGTGCTGACGATGATGAATTGACGGCGAGTGATGTTTTTCATTTGGCTTTTTTCAACAATTTATGATTAGGGGCTAGGGAAGAGTGAAATAAGGGTCTAGAATCAAGGTTTTAGCGGTTACTATTAGTTTTGTGGGAGGGCTGATGTTTTTTTTACCACAGATATCCACAGATGAACGCAGATGAACACAGATATAAGCGTTACCCTTCCCGTAGGGTACGCAGATGTAGATGTATATGTAGATTTATTGTGAGGATTGAAAGTTTCTTTTCTCTTCATCCCCCCATTCCTCTTAAACTGTGGCTGATTTTGGTCTAAATATATGGGTATGTTCGGGATGGTAAAGTTTGGAACGCAATTTCGCTACTTCTCCTAGTGCTGGACTAATTAAATAGAGAGTGGTGCGGATGAGGTTTTCTTTTTGTGTAGTTTCAGCCATTTGATGGAGGGGAACGACTATGATTTTTTCATCTGGCCAACCTAAGCGAAAACAAATCGCTACTGGTGTATCGGATGGGTAATGTGCTATCAGTTTGGTTTGTGCTTCTTCGATATGACGGGCACTTAGGTAAAGGCATAAACTGGCTTGATGTGCTGCTAAAGAAGCTAATTCTTCGGTTTTTGGTACTGCGGAAGCGTTTCCACTAATGCGGGTAAGGATGATAGTTTGGACTAGTTCGGGTACGGTTAATTCAACTTTTAGTTTAGCGGCGGCGGCTTGGAAAGCACTAATTCCGGGGATTATTTCAAAAGGTATTTCTGCTTCTGCTAACTCTTGCATTTGTTCGTGTACTGCGCCGTAAAGACTTGGGTCACCAGAGTGGAGGCGAACGACAGATTTACCTTGTTTTACCCGTTCTATCATGATGGGTAAAATGTCTTCTAGGGTTTTGTTGGCTGTGCGGATAATTTCTGCATCTTCTCGCACTCCTTGCAATATTTGTTTGGGTACTAATGAGTCGGCAAATAAGATGACGTCTGCTTGGGCTAAAATTTTCTGTGCTTTGACAGTTAGTAAATCGGGATCTCCTGGCCCTGCTCCTACAATATATACTGTAGGAGAGAGAGGAGAAGATGGGGTGAGTGTGGCAGATTGAGGCATAGTTGGGAAGATGGGGAGGTGAGGTGAGTGGGTGAGAGCAAACTAATTCTCTCTCATTCTGACTCGGAGAATTCTGACTTCTTACTTCATACTTCATCCTTTATTAATTGTTCCGGATAGGTAGTAATAAAAGGAGTAGAAATGTATGGTAGATGCACCCTGGTTAAGCCCTGGAGGATTTCCTCCGGGGCTTTTATTTTTACGGTTTTTATTTTCAAAAATTAGGCATTTTTTTAACTTTTCAAAGTAGATGAATTTACGGATAATGTATTGAGGGGCGATTCGGTATTAATAGCATCTTCTTGGGTAGATAGAGTTTTTGGTGGTTGTTTTGCCATCAGTTTTGGTTGTAAATAAAGATTGTCTACTAAAACGGAGACTCCTGCAACCCAAGGGGGAACTATTAAAGCGCCAATGATGCCTAAAACTTGGGTTCCTCCCAGTACTGCTAAGAGTTGATACAGGGGATGTATTTTGACGGAAGAACCCACTAATATGGGGTCTAGTAAGTAGGTTTCTAAATTTTGAACAATTATAAATAATAGCAATACCCACAAAAAAGTCCAGCCTCCTTGTGAAAGGGCGACGATTAAAGCGGGAATGGCACCTAAAATCGGCCCAAAAAAGGGGATTAAGTCGGTAACGCCTGCTATTGCACCCAATCCTAGTGCAAAATCGGATAATCCTAGAATGCTTAAGCCGAAACTAACGGCAATGCCCAAGATGGCAGCTACTGCTACTCTACCTTGAATGTAACCGCCCATGCGATCGCGCATCGGAATCACCTGCGCTGCTAGGCGTTCCTCCCAAGGTGAGGGAAATAATTGTACTAAACCTTTGATGAGGTTGGTACTATCCGCGACCATGTAGCCGGAGATTAATAAAGCTAAAATAAAGCTGAGAACTCCACCGACTATTCCTTTGGTGATGTCAACAGAACGAAGGAATATTTCTTGGGAGGAACGAAACACCCATGTGGTTAAAGCTTGGGTATCGACTAGTTGAGTGATTAATTCCGGTCTGCCGTCATAAAATTTTACTACCCAATTTTCGGCTAAAGCTTGGAGATTTTCTAAGTAAATTGGTGTATTGAAGGCAAGGAGTTGAATTTGGTCAATCACGGCGGGGCCAATTAATATTCCTCCACCTGTTACGATCGCAATTAGAATTAAATATACAGTGATGACTGCTAGCCAACGAGGTAGTCGCAACCGTTCGGCAGCATTGACGATGGGTGCAATCGTAGCAGCCATCACGATGGAAACCATCAGGATAATTAGCAAACTCCTAATTTGCCATAACAGCGCCAAAAGTAAGCCGATACCGATAATTATCAATAAGTTAGATAAGGAAATAGTTAAGCGTTGCTTAGACATAAGTTTTCATTTGGGTAACTCTTAAAAGCGAGTTACTGAATCGCAAGTTCACTTAAAAAATAACTTTATCTATTAGGATGGCAAGTTACTTTGGCGGGTGTAACCTTCTGAAGTATGAGTTTATATTATGCCCGTTTAATTACTGATAATAAAGCTGGTTTGTAGTGAGGACTTTAGTCCTCTCAGCGCCTTAACATGAGGACTGAAGTCCTTACTACAAACAGTAAATCAACGCAGATTTATCCTTGTTTATCTGCGTGCATCTGCGGTTTTTAAATTTACTTTAACCCCGATGCCACCTCGTACCTTGCGGAGTATCGATTAAAGTGATACCGTTATCTTTGAGTAGGTTGCGAATGCGATCGCTCTCTGCAAAGTTCTTCGCTTTTCGGGCATCTTGCCGTTGTTGAATCAAAGCTTCAATCTCTGCATCGCTTAAACCGCCACTAGTTTCGGGCGCTTTCGCCTCCTCTGGGTTGACTTCTAATCCCAACACTCCTGCTAGAGTAACCAAAGTTTGCCACTGTTGTTTTAATTCCTCCGGCGATGTTTTGGTTTTCCCTTCATGCACCAAAATATTTCCTTCTTTCCCCAACTCTTTAGCTATTTCAAACAAAACTGCCAAAGCTGCTGGCGAATTGAAATCATCATCCATCGCCTCTTGAAATTTCCCAACGTTCGGAGTAGCTGCGTAGGGTGTGTTAGCGATAGCGTAACGCACCTCATCAGGATTTAAACCAAGTTGAGAACCGTATTGATAACCAAAAAACAACCCTTCTTTAAGAGTATTCCAACTATTTTGGGCTGCTTCCATTGTTTCGGCGGTAAAATCAATTGGCTTCCGGTAATTTGCTTGCAAAACAAATAACCTGATTGCCATTGGTTGTGGTGCATTTGGTGCATCTAAAAGTTGGCGAATTGTAGTGAAATTGCCTAAAGATTTAGACATTTTTTCACCGCCAACATTTACCATGCCATTGTGCAACCAGTAATTTGCTAAAGATTTACCAGTTACCGCTTCCGATTGGGCAATTTCGTTTTCGTGGTGAGGAAAAACTAAATCTGCGCCGCCGCAATGAATATCTATTGTATCGCCTAAGCGATCGCGCACCATCGCCGAACATTCAATATGCCATCCCGGACGACCCGCGCCCCAAGGCGACTCCCAGAAAGGTTCACCCGGTTTCGCCGCCTTCCACAGCGCAAAATCAAACGGGTCTTTTTTCTTCGCCGCCTCCGGGTCTGCCACTTCCACTCTACCACTCGCCCCCGCCTGCATATCCTCCAATTGGCGACCGGAAAGTTTACCGTAGTGGGGAAATTCGCGCACTTTATAATAAACATCCCCCTGCGCCGGATAAGCAAAACCTTTGTGTTCCAACTCGTGAATTAAACGCTTAATTCCATCTAAGGTATGAGTTGCGCGGGGATACTCATCTGCTTCCATAATATTCAGGCGTTTCATATCCTCAAAATACGCCTGAGTGTACTTTTCGGCTACCGCTTCCATCGATGAACCTTCTTCTCTGGCGCGGTTGAGGATTTTATCGTCAATATCGGTGAAATTCTGTACGTAGCGCACGTCATAACCGCGCCACTGCAAATAGCGCCGCACCGTATCCCAAACAATATATGAACGCGCATGACCCAAATGGCAGTAGTCATACACCGTCACGCCGCAGCAATACATTTTAACCTTGCCCGGTTCTAGTGGTTCAAAAGGTTCTTGGCGACGAGTCAGCGTATTGTAAAGCGTTAGGGTCATAATCAAATCACGGTAATTCGGCAGGTAATCGAAAAGCTACGCAATAATAAGGGAGGGTAACCTGGATGTTAACCCAAACTTCAATACTAGTACTTAACGTACAGTAATTCCATCCTCGCATTTTCCGACGTTTTCGACAGCCCAGTTATGCAATCAGCAGTTTCTCCAGACCAATCCCCAGTAATGGATGCCCCAAAACACGGTTTACCCGTCACGATTATTACCGGATTTCTCGGTAGCGGTAAGACAACTCTGCTCAATCATATTTTGACTAATCAGCAAGGTGTAAAAACTGCTGTTTTAGTGAATGAATTTGGTGAGGTCGGCATCGATAACGAGTTGATCGTAACCACTGGCGAAGATATGGTAGAGCTAAGTAATGGTTGTATCTGCTGTACCATTAATAATGATTTGGTTAATGCAGTTTATAAAGTTTTAGAACGGGAAGATAAGATAGATTATCTAGTAGTAGAAACCACTGGAGTAGCAGACCCTCTACCTGTGGCGTTGACTTTTCTAGGTACAGAATTGCGGGATATGACCCGCCTCGATTCCATCGTGACTGTGGTAGATGCTGCTAATTTCAGCTTGGATTTATTTAACAGCCAAGCTGCTTACAGTCAGATTACTTACGGCGATATTATTCTGCTCAATAAAGTCGATCTAGTTGATGAAGCAGATGTTGATTCGCTGGAAATTCGCATTCGCGATATGAAGCAAGGGGCGAGAATTATTCGCACTAATAAATCTCAAGTACCTTTGCCTTTAATTCTCAGTGTTGGTTTGTTTGAATCTGATAAGTATTTTGATACTGAAGAATCAAAACACGAACATCACGACCACGACCATCACGACCATCACGACCACGAACATCACGACCATTCTGCTTGCGACCACGACCACGGTCACTGCACCCACGACCACGACCACGAACACCATCACCACCATCATTCTAATCACTTAGAAAATGATGGATTTGTTTCGATTTCTTTCCAAAGCGATAAGCCTCTGGCAATTAAGAAATTCCAACATTTCTTAGATAATCAATTGCCTTCAACTGTGTTCCGCGCTAAAGGAATTTTGTGGTTTGATGAAAGTCCTAAGCGTCACATTTTCCATTTGTGCGGTAAGCGTTTTACCATCGAAGATGAAGATTGGAAAGGTGAACCGAAAACCCAATTAGTGTTAATCGGGCAAGATTTAGACAAAGAAAAGTTGCAATCTCAACTGGAAAAATGTATCTGTTTGCCTTCTGCGAATCGCGGTAAAGGTTTTGGGAAGTAGTCATTTGTTAGTCATTGGTCATCTATCATTTATATCTTTAATTCAGATGTTGGATAAGGGCTAGAAACCGGGTTTCTTGTAAATAGCTAAAACTAAAAGCCTGGATTTTTCGTTAAGAAACCCGGTTTCTCAGGTCTACAAATGACCAATGACTAATGACTAATTAATAATTATGCGAGTTGTAATTCAACGAGTAAAATCTTCCCAAGTAGAAATAGCAGGTAAAGTCGTTGGCAAAATCGGGCGAGGACTGAACCTGCTAGTTGGTATTTCTGCTAGCGATACGGAAGCGGAATTAGATTGGATGGTTCGCAAATGTCTGGAATTGCGATTATTTCCATCTGATGAAAATGGTGCTGGTCGTTGGGAAAAGTCGGTGCAGGAAATTGGCGGCGAATTGTTGGTGGTGAGTCAGTTTACATTATATGGTGATTGTCGAAAAGGTCGCCGTCCTTCTTTTGATAAATCTGCTGCGCCGGATGTGGCGAAAAAATTGTACGATCGCTTTGTGGAAAAACTACGCCAGAGTGGTTTAAAAGTGGAAACTGGCGAGTTTGGGGCGATGATGAATGTGGCTATTGAAAATGATGGCCCTGTTACTTTGTTGTTGGAAAAAGAAGGGTCTGAGTAATTGATTTGCGATCGCGATCGAATCTGGGGTTGCGCCACTAAAAACTGATGTTGATAGCGTAGTTCGGATAAGCGAAACCAGTGTTACATTGAATAAGAAGCTTTATGCTATGTCGCCATACTGACAAGTTGTTTTCCAGCTTCTTCCAATAATCCGATAACTTGCTCCTTAGTTACCGTCGGAAATCCATCTAGGAAATCATCAATTGATTCTCCTGCTTTCAAATAGTCAATATCGTGCAGGAACAAACTTAGTGCTTTTAGATCCCGATGTTGCCAGAGCTTTTCCTAATGATATCGCAGTGAATGATGCTTTGAGGATGCTAATCCAGGTTGCACAGCGCCAGCAGTCTAATAATGCCATACAGCCAACCGAATAGAAATGTGGCTAAATGTTAACCCCTGTGATAAACTTTGCTAACGAATTTCCCACTCTGCAAAACTTAGTATGAGAAATGCGATCGCAAAGTGACTTGTCATAGCTAAACTCTACTACCGAGGGATGGCAGAGGAAAACGGTAAACCTAAAGTGGGGCGTAGCGCTCGATTATTAGGAGTCCGACCTGGTATTGATATTGATGTAGAGCAGATGCCTAGAAATTGGCTCGACGAAAATGGATATTTGCGATCCGAAATAGACCAAAATTCTACCGATCGACCTGTAGCTGTCGCAATTAGAAATACAAAGGGAATGTCTACTTCTCTTTCAATCGAAAGTCTACCAGTCTTTAGAAGACCTGATACATTTGGCGGCAAAGGAAAAGATCCCATTTGGCAAATTGAAGATAGCAAAATCACTGGAGATTTGGAAGCAGTGCAGGACAGTCCAACTCATGTAAGTATCTTGCCAAGAATTACAATGTTGTTAGAGAAATATGAGGCAGCATTAGCAAATACTCAAAACTATTGGGAAAAGGTTAAATGAGTCGAGGTAATCAACAGGAGAACAGCAATGTCATGGATATTTAGCTTGTCGGCTGAATGCGGTACAGAAAAGACTGACGCCGAGCAGTTTTCTCGCTATTTCGAGGAAGTTTCTTGGATTCTTTCCAATAATAATCAATCCCAATGTCACACCGGAATTTTTCAGGATATCGAGGATAATTGGTGGTGCCGAGTTTCTCCCAGCGGTATCGGTGAAGTAGGAATAGACACACCAGAAACCGCTTATATTATGACAGAAATTGGTATCTTATTCTATCAACAGTTACGGTTTGCTCCTAAGTTTCGCTATGCTTTGGTTGGTTTAGAAGTAGACGAGTTTAGAACTTATAGCGAGTTAATTGAAGAAGCTTCTCCCCAATCTTTTCCGGGATTAGTTTTAGCTGAAGCAGTTTGGCAGGAAGTTGGATCGCCTCCAACATTTCGAGCATTCAGTTCGGGATATGTCTGGAAACCTTATGAGGGTGAAATTTATCAGCCTCTAATGGTATCGTCGGATTTGAAGAACAAACTCAATGAATTGCTGAATGTAGGTTAAATGCTAAATCGCGATCGCATTTCTGGTGATTTATTCGATAAGCTTTTAGTAAGTAGCCTAAAATATAAAATTGCTCGACCAATTACCGATTAATAAAATCAAATGGTTTCGCCGTCAAATGAAAATTTGGGCGGCTGAAAACTTGCGGGATTTTTCTTGGCGAAATACGAAAGATCCCTACAAAATTTTAGTGGCGGAGTTGTTGCTGCAAAAAACTAATGCGGCTACGGTTGCACCTGTTTACCAGAAGTTGATCGATCGCTATCCCACCCTCAACGACCTGGCAGTTGCTCCTGCCGAAGATGTTACCACGCTTTTGCAGCCGTTGGGACTGAACTTTCGGGCCGATCGCCTTTCCCGACTAACTCAGGTAGTTCTCGAATGGTACGGCGGAAAGATCCCCACCACGGAAGCTCAATTGCTGGAGTTACCGGGAGTTGGCAAATATACCGCCAAGTCCGTTTGCACCCACGCTTTCGGACAGCGCAAAGCGGTACTGGATACGAACGTGGCGAGAATTTTAGAGCGCTTTTTTGGCTTTTCGGGAGGAAGAGTAAAATCGCGCTGTCCGAAGCTACAATTAGCAGCAGAAGAATTAGCACCGAAAACCAAGCTCAGTGAGTGGAATTTAGCTCTTTTGGACTTTGGGGCGATAGTTTGCACCGCTAGGAACCCCCATTGCGCGAAATGTCCGTTACGACAGCAATGCGAATATGCTATTCCAAAAGCACCTTTGAATGAGAAGATGGTGAGTAAACCAATTTATAAGTGAATAGCAATCATGGCTGAAATTCAGTTTTCCAGAGGCGTAAAAGAAGACGTGATACCGGATGTTAAAATTACTCGATCGAAGGATGGCAGCAACGGTACTGCTACATTTTATTTTCAAAATCCCAGTGCTTTAAGCAATAGCAGCACTGACGAAATTACCGGGATGTACATGATAGATGAAGAAGGGGAGTTAGTAACGCGGGAGGTGAAAGCTAAATTTATTAATGGTAAGCCTGAAGCGCTGGAAGTGTTTTATGCGATTAAATCTCCTGAGGAATGGGAACGCTTTATCCGCTTCATGAATCGCTACGCCGAAGAAAATGAGTTAGGATTTACTAAATCTTAATCGGTCATTTGTTATTGGTCATTAGTTATTTGTTATTGGTCATTGGCGATAAATTCATCAATAGACTTATGGCAAAAATAAATTTTTTCTGCGTTTATCTGCGTAGGCTACGGCAGTAAGGCTATCGATTAAATCTGCTGTTAAAAAACCAAAATTAGTACTTTTGCCAAAAGTCTAATGACCAATGACAAATGACCAATGACCAATGACAAACAATATTTATGACGCATCAACCTCATCCAGATTCCCATCAAATAACAGTAAATTGTGCGGTAATTACGGTTAGCGATACGCGCACGAAAGAAACCGATCGCAGCGGGCAATTGATTCAGCAGTTATTGCAAGATGCCGGTCATGCTGTGGGTGCTTACGCTATCCTCAAAGATGAGCCAGCCCAGATCCGGGCGTTGATGGAAGAACTGGGTACGCGATCGGATTTGCAAGCTTTAATTTTCAATGGCGGTACTGGTATCGCGCCGAGAGATACCACTTACGATGCGCTAGAACAATTACTGGAAAAGACTTTACCCGGTTTTGGGGAGTTGTTTCGTTACTTGAGTTATCAGGAAATCGGATCGAGAGCGATCGCATCCAGGGCTGTGGCTGGTGTATATAAAAATAAATTGGTGTTTTCCGTTCCAGGCTCTAGCAATGCAGTTAAACTAGCCACGGAAAAGCTGATATTGCCAGAACTGGTGCATCTCGTTACTCAACTTAACGCCACATCTGCCGGACATTGAGGCAAAATGTAAAGCATAAACTCGACTTTTTTTTCCAATTTCATGCGACGTAAAAGGAGATTGGCAAAACCAAACTGGCTAAACTTTATTCGCCACTGGTTATTTTCTCTAATTCGTAATAAGTTTTTTTTAGCAGGTACGATTTCCTTATGCCTCATCCTGGGTATTTGGATGATTAATAATGGGATGGTTTTGCAAAAAGCATCGCAAGGAAAAGTTGATGCTTTGTTTGTATTGGGAGGAAGTATTACCAGAGAAATTTACGTCGCTGAATTAGCCAAACAATATCCCCAAACTCCTATTTTAATTTCATCAGGTTCAAAAGATCCCTGTATTTGGCTGATTTTTCAAAGAGCGAATGCTCCCATGCAAAATGTTTGGCTAGAAAAATGTGCTGATTCTACTTTTACTAATTTCGTTTTTAGCCTTCCCATTCTCCAGCAGTGGCAAGTTGATAAAATTAAACTGATTACTTCCCCTACCCATTTACCCAGAGCAAAATGGCTAGCGCAAATTATGTTAGGTTCGCATGGAATTTGGGTGGAACCAGATATAGTAAAAGAAATAGATGGTACTCCGGCAAATCGGGAGTCCTTTTTTCTAACTGCCTTCGATGTAACTCGCGGGTTGTTATGGAGCGTTATCAGTAAGTTTTACTCGCCAAAATGCACTGATTTGACACCAATTACGGAAGTAAATTTACCAGAGTGGCGTCAGAAGGGTTTCAAATGCGAACGCAGAGGTAAAGTTCAGTAGTTCAAATAATCTTCGAGAGTTCCCAGCCTTTTTAATTTAATTTAATTTAATTGCAGCACCATGAGCGAAAAAATTACACTATCTATAGTCACGGCTACCAGAGGAAATTTTTCGGAATATTGGTTAGAACAATTATTAAAAATCAAGGGAGATGTTCAGTTAATTTTAGTTTATCCTCCAGATGCTAATTTCAAATACATAAATGATTCGAGAATAAAAAATTTCAAGAGTCCTTATCGTGGTGAAGTAATGCAAAGAACGATCGGATTATTAAATGCTTCTGGGAAATATGTATTGGCATTAGATGACGACGATTTTGTTCATCCGGATGTATTAGAGTTCACGGTAAAATATTTTAATAAATTTCCTGAAAGCTGGGTTTTAAGACTAAGAATGAAAAAAATTCTTTTTTCTGATGAAGAAGAAATTAAAAAAGATTGGGCAGAAATTACCGATGTAAATCAACTAGAAGTATTGAAGAAAACTAAGGAAAATCCAGACCCGTTTAAAGGTGGAAAAAACCCAGGCTTACTTGAACTTCCCATCGCGCCTGTAGATAATAAATTTGATGTTCGTTATGCAATCTGGCCTGGTTTAGAAAGAAAAGATATGCACGGGATTCACATAGAAAATTTTAATAATAAAATCTGGAAAAATCAGCTTGTTCAAGATGCCCTTACCGAGTTGGGAAAAGCAATGAAAATTTTCGGTGCAATTACTTGGGTTCCCTCATGGAACCTGGATAGATTATTAGGATTATTTATTCAAGCTAAGTTTTTTCAAAAAGATGCTATTATAGGGCATTGGATGCCAATACCAGAACAAATTAGATTCATTATTAGGCCAGATAATTTAAAAGAAACCCGAATTTATTTAGAAGGAGACATCTTACTTGCTAAACGGTTTCCCCAATATGGATATTTTTGGAATCTTTTCTTTTCTCAATTATACGATGTACCGAGAGTATTGGGAAAATCATTAAAACGGCATATCCTCAAACAATAATTCTTCACGTACATTGAAAACGCTTTTGGATGCCATTGTTTGAATCGTAGAAATAGGAACTTTATAGAAATACTGACGGCGAAATCTTTCTTCTTTAACTGCCGCTAAAAATAGCTCGATGTAACTAGAAATTTCTGCATCTAAATTTGGTGATTCTAATGAGGGATGTCCTGATATTTGCACGTATCCATCCCCATTTTTTACGTGAAAACCTAATTTGCTTAACATTTGTAATCCCATATGCAAACAAGCATCGCTAATTGTGAGTTTTTGTTGCAATTGAGTGATGGTAACGGTTTTTCCAGTACGGTTGAGATATTTGGCAATTCCTACTAGTTGTTGCCATATTTCGTTGGGTGAAATTGGTTGAGGTGGTGGATAGGCGATCGCTAATTTTTGTTTTGTCTGCCAAGCACGTCTAAACCACAATTGCAAATCATCCCAGTTGGTAGGACATTCTCTCACTACCAGCGGATTGGGAATTGATAATTTTTCTGCATTTTCTCCTTCTCCTGCTTCATTTCGCCAGTCTAGAATCCAGTCTAGCCGATCGAGATTTCGGCTAAATAGGGAAACGTTGGAAATATGCGATCGCACCGCAGCTAACCGCACTTCATAACGTTTTTGATAAGTATTGAAATCCAACTCCACAATTGCATCGCATCTTCCCGTCGGTATTTCATCTTTATAATGTCCCCACCAAAGACCGGGAAACCCTATTTGGTCAGAATCATCGCAAATTTTAAACTCAGTTTTAATATATTGAATTTTTTTACCGCTAGCATCTTGAATGTTTTTATTCCAAATATTTTCAAACCAGCAATTTTTAATCAGTAATTGGGGGACGGGATTACCCATACCGCAAGGTTCCAAAACTTTTAATTCTCGAAATAAATCTTGTCCTAATTCTGCTACCGTAATAGTTAAATCAGCCGAGATATTTCGCGTTCCCAATTGACTACCATTCGATCCCAATTGTTGCCATAATCTTTGATTGATCGCCTGTGTAAATAAGGGGATATTTTCTACAGGAATACTTAATCCGGCGGCGAAAGGATGTCCGCCAAACCGATGTAAAAGATGTGCTTGAGCGCTGACTAATTGGTAAAGATCGATTTGATTTACCGATCGCGCAGAACCCCTGGCCAATTTTTGATTTTCGATTTTCGATTTTCGATTGGAAAGCTCATTATTATCCTCTCCTGCTTTGCTATCTTCTGATGCTGGTTCTTCTATACTTAATAAAACAGTGGGACGACCTGTTTCTTGGGCGATTTGTCCGGCAACTAAACCCAAAACACCCACAGGCCAACCCGTTTCTACCAGTACAATAAAGCTAGTAGTAGATAAGTCTAATTCTGCTAATTTTTGGGTGGCTTGTTGTTGTACGTCTTTTTGTAAAGACTTGCGGCGAGAGTTCGCTAATTCCGTTGCTTGCGCTAAGTTTTCCACGTGCTTGATGTCGCGGCTGGTGAGCAATTCTACGCAAAAACTCGCATCCCCTTGAATGCGGCTAACCGCGTTAATTCGCGGGCCAATACCAAAGGAAATATCCGTAGGGCGATCGCCGCTTTTCCGACAAAATTCTAGCAAACGACTAACTCCCGGACGCCGCCGCAATGCAGGTGGCTTTTGCAAATCTTCTTGCAATTTTTCGATTCCCAATTGCGCTAAATATCGGCAATCTCCACTAAGTTGAACTAAATCGGCAATTAACCCAATTGTCACTAAATCTAATAAATCTTCTAAAGGTTGTTTGGGCACATTTGGCAAACTTTGATAAAGCGCTTCTACCAATTTATAAGCAACTGCAACTCCGGACAAATTAAATAATTGGTGTTCTGGCGACAAATAGCGGGGATTGACGATCGCGATTACTGGCGGACGTTCTGGTAAAAGCGTATGGTGATCGGTAACGATTATATCGATACCCAATGTTTTGGCATACTCCATTTCTTTAACATTGGTGCTACCAGTATCGCAAGTAACGATCAGCGAAACTCCCTTGTTTGCCAAGCTATCAATGCCTTCACAATTAAGCCCGTGAGATTCCGTCAGGCGATTGGGAACGTAATAAAATAAGTGAGTATTTTGAGGAAAAAATTGCCCTAAGCCATCCCATAAAACAGCCGTTGAAGTAATGCCATCCGCGTCGAAATCCCCCCAAATAGCGACGATTTCGCCATCATTTCTAGCTTTTTGCAATCTTTCAACCGCCCATTGCATTTCCTGGCCGAATTCAAACGGACTAGCTGGCTTGAATAAACTAGGGTTCAAAAATCCTGCTAGTTGTTCGCGATCGCGAATTCCTCGCTGCCATAAAAGTTGAACAGCATAATTTCCAGCTAGTTCCGGTGCATATTGTTTAACAGATGCAAGAAACCATTCTGGCGGTTGAATAGTTGGCTGAATTTGCCATTGAAGTTGCTGTTCTGGCATGGGATTTTTTTTAAGCTAAACTAAAAGAGATGAAGTAGAAAACTTGATATTTAATACTTCATCCTTTATAGCAGATATTTAAATTTAAATCCCCTTATTTAAACTCTCGATTTTTTATATATCCTGAGTTTCTTGAGAGATAGGAGGAGTTTCACTTACCATTATTTTAGTAGCCACTTCGCTAACAATTTCTTGAGGCGGAGAAGATGAACGACGGCGCGATCCCCGATAAGCAGCCCTCTCAGCTTTTTCTCTCTCGTAAGCAATCAATCTGCCATAATAATCGTGCTTACTTAAATTCATCGATAAAAAAACGTGCTGGCGCATATTGCCAAAACCTTTGCGAGTAAAAAACTTCACGGCTGGAACGTTAGCAGGATCGGTATCTACCATCATGAAACGCACGCCATCTTCGATCATCCTTTCTACTAATTTATCAACCAGTTTGTCTCCTACGCCCCGTCGCTGAAAGTTAGGATTGATTCCCAGCCAGATAATGTATCCATAAGTCCAAGATGACTTGCTGATAATGGTTCCCAAAATGAATCCTGCTAGTTGTTCGTCTACTTCCGCCACCAAACAGTATTCGGGATCGGTATTATAAAGTCCGAGTACTTCCCATTCATCCCAAGTGCGATATAAATAAGGATACAAATCGCTGGTAAACACATCTTCCCCTAAGTGATAAACGGGTGCGAGGTCATCTATTTCCATGTTGCGAACTTGGATGGAGTTGTAGTTAAAAGATGTGCCATCATTTCTATCTGAGTTTGTCATAAATTAGATTTAGTTAGTTTCTCTCTTCCTAATTTAGCTCTAAAATAGATGCGAGCGAGAAAGCCAACAGAGAAACCACTTGTAGCAATAATCAAAAATTACTACTATTGCTAGTACTTAAATATTTGATATAACTCTAATGTTAAACTAGAATAATATTATCATTTCGCTTAACCTTGCCAATTATTTTGGTCCGATCGCCTACTATCCTGCTTTATCAATTATGGTTAACCTAACTTCATCTACTATTAGTCCGTCAAATAATATTGCAATTGCTCAATGGCAGACCGCTACATGGGAAGATTATATAAATGCCTGCGAAGATCCAACTTTGGAATCAGCCAGGATATTTTTTTATGAAGGATATCTTTTGATTGATATGGGTAACGAAGGAATTAACCACGCTCGATTTAACAATCTTTTAACACTTGTGTTTGGTTTTTGGTTTACAAGCAAAGGAGGACAAGCTTTCGATGACTTGGGTGGCTGTGTAATTGAGAAGCCAAATGTAGGTGGAGGTGCGCCCGATCGAGTTTTATATGTCGGTGGAAATTTCCCGCAATGGCAAACTGGAGAACCGCGTAAAATTAATCTAGATAAATGGCGAGTACCGGATTTAGTTTGCGAAATTGCCGATACGACTTTGGCAACTGATTTAGATGAAAAGAAACGGTTGTATGCAGCCCTAAAAGTTCCCGAATATTGGGTGGTGGATATAAAAGGCGAAAGAGTATTAGCATTTCGGTTGCAGGAGAATGGAAAATATCAGGAATGTGAATTTTCAGGAGTTATGGAAGGTTTGCCAATAGCTTTGTTATCGGAAACTTTGAAAATGCTGGCACAAGGAAATGGGATGGCGGCGATGTGGTTTGCTCAACAAATTGCTACTTTGTAGTATTATATAGCCTTGTTGCTATAATTACTTAAAATCGAAATCTGTGACACCATCCCATCCTTCCGGAACTCCATACTGTAAATAATGATGACAGCGTTTTAAGTAAATTTGTGCGGCTTTATCTTCAGGATTTTTCCTAAAAATTTCCTCGAATATCGGCTGTACACCCACAAAATCTTGTCGATTATACGCCATTACCGCTGCTTCAAAAATACTTTTAGTTTCGGTTTTTAATTGATTCGATAAGCCAGCCGATTCATCATATAACTCATAAATTGCTACTACATTATTTTTTCCTTTCACTCGCACCCGATCTAGAAATCTAAAACTATAATTGTGAATACTTTCTACCCTAATTAAAGTGTGTACGCTCATTAAAATTTCCGCTCCATATAATTTAGTTAAACCTTCCAAACGAGAAGCTAAATTAACCGCATCAGCAATAACTGTAGTTTCCATACGTTCTGATTCCCCGATCGTTCCTAGCATTAAATTACCCGTATGTAAACCAATGCCGATCGAGATAGTTTCTAGCCCTTTTTGCTGTCGTTCTTCATTAAAAATTGCTACTTTTTGCTGCATAGAAATGGCTGCTTGCACCGCCCCATCTGCCGAATGGGGAAACAGCGCCATAATCGCATCGCCAATATACTTATCGATAAACCCTTGATGTTCTCTAATCGCAGGACTAACTCGGCTTAAATAGGCATTAATGAAATTAAAAGTTTCTTGGGGTGTCATACCTTCTGACAAGGTTGTAAAAGAGCGAATATCGGCAAACATCACCGTCATTTCTTGCTGTACTTGATTGCCAATTTGCACGTCAATAATGCTTTCTTTACCTAAAAAGTTGAGAAAATCTCGCGGTACAAATCGTCCGTAGGCTAAAGTGAGCTTAGCTAAGTTTAAATGAGTCTTCATCCGCGCTAGCATTTCTTGTTTTTGAATCGGTTTAGCGAGATAATCATTAGCGCCTGATGTAAATCCATCGACGATGTTTTCAACTTGATTTTTCGCTGTTAACATCACAATAGGAAGTTCGTGAGCGGGAAAGCGTTCGCGAATTTTCTGACAAACTTCGTAGCCCGTCATCCGAGGCATCATCAAATCAAGTAAGATCAAGTCGGGAATAAAACCATTTTCGATGGCAGCTAAAGCTTCTTCCCCATTACTTGCTTCAAGGGAAGTGTAATTATGAAGAGAAAGGTTGTTAATTAAAACCTGACGATTAATCGGTTCATCATCAACGATGAGAATTTTGAATTGTTGGTTATCGTTAGCAATACTAGCAGCTTTTTGGAGGGGAACTAAACTAATTAATTCAGAATTAAAGCTAGGTGGGATTGTTTCAACTGGTGGTTGAACTACCTTAGCTTTTTCTTGAGAAAGGGGTAAAGTAAAGGTAAACTGAGAACCGATACCGACTTGCGACTGGACGCTAATTTCACCACCATGTAATTCTACCAGTTGTTTGGTAACTGCCAGCCCTAATCCAGTCCCGCCATATTCTCTGGCAGTTGCTCCTTCCGCTTGTTCAAAAGATTGAAAAATGCGATCGAACTTATCTTCAGAAATACCGATACCCGTATCGGCAATCGTGACGGCTAATAGATTCTTTCCATCGGGAGAAGCTACGGGAGATGTCAGTTTGGCTGAGATTTCAATCCTGCCTGACGGAGTGAATTTAATCGCATTGCCAATCAAGTTATGCAGAATTTGTTGTAAGCGATTTTCGTCAGCTGAGGCGCTGGGTAAGTCTTCGGAAATAGCGTTAATTAACTGTAAATTTTTCTGGTAGGCTAAAGGTTGGCTGAGGGTAAGAACGATCTGAGTAATTGTTCTTAAATCAACGGGAGTTAATTTCAGTTCGAGATTTTGGTGTTTTAGTTTGGAGAAATCAAGAATATCGTTAATTAAGCTAGCTAGACGACGACCGCTGGAGACAATTAATTGTAGGTTAGCTTGGGTAGGCGTGGAAAGTTCTCCAGTTGCACCATCAATCAAGGATTCGGCAATGCCAATAATGCCATTGAGAGGAGTACGGAGTTCGTGAGAGGTATTGGCTAAAAATTCGTCTTTAAGTCGATCGAGATTTTGTAATTCTTCATTTTGGTTGGCGAGGGTTTCTTTTTGCGCTTCCAGAGTAGTAAAGAAGGCTTTGAGTTGGGCTGCCATACTGTTGAAAGACTGTTCTAGGGTGTCAATTTCTTCAATCTCAATAACATCCTTATTTTCTACCTGTCGATCGAGATTGCCTTTCGCTAAATCTTGAGAGGCTTGAGTTAATCTGAGAATGGGTTGAGTAATTAAACGAGCGGTGAGAATGCCAACCGCGATCGACACTCCCAGCGCTGCTAAACTCAACAATAAGGCATTTCGCTGACCTGCATGAATCTCTGTCATAAAGTCTGATTCGGGAATTGTCAGCACGATCAACCAATCGATATTGCGATTTTGAAACGGCACCACTTGGACATATTGCCGCTCGCCCTTCAAGCTAAATTCCAGTTGTTGAACTGATTGAATTTGCCCGATATTTTGGGAGTGAGTTTTCAAATACGTAGCAGTACTCTGAATCACAGAATTAGTACTTTTCTCGGCGTAGAGACGTTTGGTGTTTTCTCCATTCCCTTGAGTCATCGGTTCTGGTGTGGAAGTGGCTACTAACAGTCCTGAACGCTCGATAATAAAGGCGGTTCCTGTCTTACCAATTTTCAAAGTTTGAAGAAATTTGTTGAGTTCTCGTGGCAAAAAAACATCGGTTGCACAGGAACCAATGAACGAACCATCAACCGCGTTATAGACCGGAATACTAGCGGTCAAAGTTGGAAATAGGGTTGTAAAATCTAGATAAATTTCACTCCAAGTAGCCCCTCCTGTTGCTTTCGCCGCTTGATACCAAGGACGCAAGCGAGGATCGTAGGGCTTGGGAAACGTACCGATCTTGACCTTGCGATTTCCTTGATTGTCAAGCGCGATATTTTGTGAAATGAAGTTAGTCGATGAATTGCTGTACTCCAAAATTAATGTATCGCTTTGCTGGTATCCGATGCCAATGAACGCCCCATTTTCATCGCCACAGTAGACGTAACTTAGCAGGGGATAAATCTGCATTTGCTGCCAGAAAGCAAGTTCTCCTTTGACATTGAGAATATCAATATTTCCCTTGGTGACGGCGCTGGCATTCAATCTATTTATTGCGTGAGGAATTTCAGCATAGGAAGCTAATTTTTCGTAAATGCGGGTAGCTAATTCATTTCGCAACTGACTCGCCACAGCGTTGACTGTGCGCTCTCCACTCCTGTAGACAATGAATCCTACCAGCCCAGTGGTAGCAATAATTTGCAACAAAAAGGGCACGATTAGGGTGGTGCGAAGACGAAATTTTTTGCCGATAGAGAGAGATTGGAATAGCATTAGATTAAGTCTGCTGGTGCTGGTGCGATCGAGGTTTTTAAACGCATAGTAGCACAACGATTTTTGGAATTATCAATTCTACACATTGCTGTTGCGATACAGATACACCGGGCTACGCGATCGCACTATTAACTGATTAAATAATTAGTCAAAATGTTAAGATATAGCGATCCTATTTAAGTAATCAACCCCACCCTAGCCCTCCCCTTACCAAGGGGAGGGTTGGGAGGGGTTTAGTTGTTCGCAATTCATTTAGGATTGCTATAGAACATGAACATAAGGAAGCGATCGCAATGACTCAATCACCAATAACAGCTTCTAAATTTAAATCTTCCCAACTATACGATACAGACTTCTATGCCTGGACGCAAGAACAGGCAAAATTACTTCGAGAAGGGAATTTGGAATGTTTAGATATCTCAAATTTGGTGGAGGAGATCGAATCTTTGGGGAAGCAAGAACAACAAGAACTAGTGAACCGTTTAGGAATTTTAATCGGACATCTGCTTAAGTGGGAGTTTCAGTCAGAAAATCGTTCTAGAAGTTGGTTTGCTACCATCCGAGAACAGCGTCGCCGCATTCATAGATTACTGAAAAAAAATCCCAGTTTGAAATCTTATTTACCGGAAGCATTAGGGGAAGCTTCCGAAGATGGGTTAGATTTAGCTGTACGCGAAACTTCTTTAAGTTACAAAGTTTTTCCGTCTGAATGTGCTTATAATTTAGAGCAAATATTAGATGCTAATTTTTTTCCAGGTATAGAATCAGATCGGGAATGGGAATAAAACAGAAACCCGGTTTCTTAAAGAAACCGGGTTTCTAAGTACAAGCATAATTGTTTTCATTCAACTTTAATTTTTATCATGTTTTGTTTGAACAGATAAATTATTGTTAAATTCTGCTCAAATCGAAACTTCTTCTATTTTAGCTAAATTGGTTATCAACTGTTTGTTATCTTCATTTTCCTCTTTTTCTAAATTGCGATCGCATCTGATTGCAAACTGGCAAAAGTCGCACTCCTTCGCACCTTCAGCCACTTGGGGAAACTCTTCGCCATTTTCGTAATTTTCCAGCCAATGATTCAATTTATCCAACAATTTGGTTAAATCCCGGCGTGTTTGTTCGTGCAATCCTGCATCATAACTAAATTTTAAACTTTGTGGTTCTGGTTGAGATTGTACGAACCAATAACTCATCGAAATTTGTTCTGGTGAATAATCGCTTGTTTCTGCCAAAACATACAAATATAAACGAGTTTGCCAGTCACGTTCCAACCATCGGCGATTTTTCGGTAACGGGTATGTTTTCCAATCTAAAATTTGCGCTTGTTTCTCTTCAGCAATCAACAGATCGTAAACCACTGTCAGCACGTATCCTTGAAAATTGATTACCCGACAATGTTCGCTTTCCCGAAATATTTTTTTACTGGTATTGGGGGTTAAAATTTCTGGGGCTGCACTGACTAAAGCGGTTATCCATTTTTGCATTTTGGCATCTTCTTGCACGATCGATTCTATTGGCAAGCCTAATTCCCGTTGCTGCATTAACAAGTGAAAATGGCTACCCCAGTCGATCCGTTCTTGTTGTTCTGGAGTGGTTAATAAACTGAGTTGATCCAAGAAGCTGTGTTGATACTTGCGAGGACAAGTTGATAAAAGGTTTAGGTGTCTTTGGGATAAGCGCATAGTTTGTGATTGGTCATTTGTCATTGGTCATTTGAAATATCGCTAAGTATTTTAGTTTTTAGTTAGGACGAATACACTGCCGACATTGCCTCGACCGATTCGTAAATCTTCATCGAGATAGGTGATATCCAGCCAGCCTTTCTGTTCGCGATCGGCAATGCTAAAGTCAATAGCTAAAAACTTTTTACCAGATTCAATCTCATTTATAAAATAATCGGGAGATTGATAATCAATCAATCTTTGTAACCCGCTAATTGCTCGCTCGAATTTGACATTAACTCGCCGTTCGGAAACAGGGGTAAACTGGGCAGTAACGCTGATAATTACTTCCAAAAAGGGTAACCCGTAAACTTCCGCGATGTTGTAGATTTTGGCTTCTTTTGCACGGACGCATTGATAAATTTGACCTAGTTTGAGAAATGGTACGTTATCAATGCCTAAAAGTTCGCTACTGGTGGTGTAAAGAAGTCGCCAATTACCATCGAGTAAATGTGCTGCTTCTGTTGGTCGAGGAGTGGGGTTGCGGTCTTCCAATTGAGCAACCAGCGCCATAATTGCTTGTTTTTCGGCTTCCGTTGCCAACAGTCCGCGATTTTTGCCTGCAATTGCCTCTAGCAGTGACGCTTTACCAATCATACCGAATTACCTCTTATAAACTGCTTCACAAGTCAGGATACTGGTTTCTAGCTTGGTTTTACTTCATCTGTCGGGTGTATGACAACCAACTCTACGATCGCGATTCTAGATTTGATAGAAGTCTTATACTACTTGATTTATCTACCAGTCGAACTCCCATTCCATGCTGAATTCTGACTTGGAGACTCCTGAATTCTGTTTTAATAACTGCTAAACTCTAATTGTCTAATTTGTAGCGGAATTCTGCTAAACACTAGTATGGTCTATAACCCTTCTTTGCGTGAAGAACCAATCGACGAACCCGCCGCCGTGATTCCCGTCAAACAAGAAACTTCTATTTTAGATTGGTTAGAAGTTACAGGTCGTCTACTCGCGCGAGAGGATCATGATGCTGACTCCTATTTAGATGATGAAGAGGAAATCGATCAATTGATGGGTGGCGACGATATGGTGTATGACGAAATTGATGATGATGACGATGCTGTTGATGATATAGAGTGACCTGTCCAAAAAGGGTTATATCCCGATTTATCGAAGACTGAATAGAAGTGTGAAGGTGTTGTGTGGAGTGAAATAGCAGTCTCGTGGATGCTAAATCATTGGAATTAAGGTCACTAAATTTTTCAGGCACTACCCTGTCGGTTTTGCTAGCAATTATGCTCAGTTTGGTAGCGCTGATTTTTGATTACCAAACTGGCAGAATTTTTCACCCCAGCGTTTCCCTGACTTTGCCTTTTTGGGCGTGTGCGGTAGGGACTGCTGGGTTAGGACACTGGGTAGTACCGCTTTTGCGATCGCTAAAAGCCGGACAAGTAATTCGAGAGGATGGCCCGCAAAGCCATCTCAAAAAAGGCGGCACTCCCACAATGGGGGGTATCTTCTTTATTCCAGTCGGCGTTTTTGCGGCAATTTTATGGTCTGCCTTTGCATTAGGTTTGGCTAACTTAGTGCCAGTTTTAGCTGTAGCGGCGCTGACTCTCAGTTATGGGTTTATCGGTTGGTTGGATGACTGGCAAATTCTTCGTCGCAAGTCAAACAATGGTATTTCACCACAAATGAAATTAGCTTTGCAAATTGGTTTTGCCAGCTTATTTTGTTTGTGGTTAATTGTCAGTCAACCTGCCACTATTACCACGGTAAATTTACCTTTTGGTTTAAGTTTACCGTTAGGGTTACTGTTTTGGCCGTTAGCTGCTTTCGTGCTAGTTGCAGAAAGTAACGCGACTAATCTTACTGATGGCGTAGATGGATTGGCAGGTGGACTTTGCGCGATCGCATTATTAGGATTAGGTGCCATAGTTGCCCCCGCCTACCCCGGATTGATGATTTTCTGCGCCTGCGTTAGCGGTGGTTGCTTGGGTTTTCTCGCCCATAATCGCAACCCAGCTAAAGTTTTCATGGGAGATACTGGTTCTCTGGCACTGGGAGGTGCCTTGGCATCCGTTGCCATTCTTAGCCATTCTCTTTGGAGTCTGTTAATCCTCAGCGGTATTTTCTTAATAGAAACCCTCTCAGTAATCGCGCAAGTAAGTTATTACAAAGCAACCAAAGGCCCCGATGGTGTTGGTAAACGCCTATTCAAAATGGCACCAATTCATCACCATCTAGAACTTTCTGGCTGGTCGGAACTTCAAGTAGTTGCTACATTTTATGCAATTAATGGAATTCTAGTTTTGCTTTGTTTTTTCATCCGTTAGTTACCAAATAGGGTGAGGATTACTCACCCTATTATTTAATATAAAAACATCCAAATATATCTAAATAATCATCAAAAAATATGTCCACTCAGCAGAAAGCTATCGCATACATCTGTGTTTATCTGTGGGCATCTGTGGTAAAAAAAACGCACATCCATTAAAGATAATAAGTAGGTAAATCCTGTTTATGAACTTGCTCAAAACTATTAAACCAAATACTAAAAGAAATTCTTTATTGCTTCTACTTCTCCTGATTTCTCTTTCCTCCCTTTATTGGCAACTCACCCGTTTAGGATACGCCGTACCCCTGCCAGAGCTTTTTGACGTAATTTGTTTAAATAATTGTGCAGAAAAGAATTCCCAAACTATCAGTCATTCACCGCTTCCCAACCAACAACTGTTGAACTATAATAAGCCCATCACCAATATAGATAAACTCGATAAAACTAAAGTATCTATCTTAGTTGAAAAGTCCAAATACAGGCTGACAGTTTATTACGATCGCCAACCGATCAAATCCTATCCCGTAGTCTTTGGCGGCAATCCGGTAGATGATAAATTAAAAGAAGGAGACAAAAGCACGCCAGAAGGAGTATTTAAAATTAAAGACTTTTACCCTCATACCAGTTGGTCAAAATTCCTCTGGCTGGATTATCCCAATAAATATTCATGGCGGAAACATTTTCAAGCTAAATTAAATGGTAAAATCAATTGGTTCGATCGCGTTGGTAGCGAGATCGGAATTCACGGTACGCCAGATAATAGTTTAATAGACAAAAAATTAAATTGGACATTAGGGTGTGTTTCTTTAAAAAACGAAGATATAAATGAGTTATATCAACTTGTCCAGAAAGGAACACAAGTAGAGATTATTCGATAAATAGGAAATTGTATGGAAGAACTATTACCAAAGGTTTCAGTAATCATCCCAATTTACAACGGAGAAGCAGATTTACCAGATTTAATAGAATGTCTAAAAAACCAAACTTACCCAAGCGATCGCGTAGAGTATTTGTTAGTAGATAATAATAGTAGCGATCGCACTCCTACCCTTCTGCAAACCGCCGCAGACAATAATACTCTAATCCGTCACTTAACTGAAAGTAAAATTCAAAGTTCCTACGCCGCACGCAACACGGGTATTCGCTCCGCCACAGGTGAAATAATTGCTTTTACCGATGCAGACTGCCGTCCCCAACCAAATTGGTTATCCGATCTGATCCAACCTTTTGCTTATTCATTCATCGGTATCGTTGCAGGAGAAATTATCGGATTACCCGGTACAACCTTACTAGAAAGATATGCAGAAAAAAACGATACCTTATCGCAAAAATATACTTTAGAACATCCATTTTGTCCCTACGGACAAACAGCAAACTTAGCAATTAGAAGAGAAATATTTAGACAAGTAGGCTTATTTCGTCCCTACATGACCACAGGTGGAGATGCGGATATATGTTGGCGAATTCAACGAGAAACTGCCTGGAAAATCACTTTTGCACCAACTGCGATCGTACAACATCGCCACCGTTCTACCATCAGGGAATTCCAAAACCAATGGCGACGTTACGGACGTTCAAATCGTTATTTACATGAATTACACGGCATTAAATTAATGAAAGGATTATTGCCACAAGAATATGTTTATCGCATCAGCCGATGGTTGTTGAAAGAACTACCAATTACTAGCGTAAAGGCGCTGGTAGGTAAAGCTAGTTTTGTTGATTTTTTAAACACTCCTATTTATCTCCTCAATACACAAGCGCGAACTGCTGGACAACAACAATCTAAACTATCGGAAGAAGCCAAAATCATTGAATGGTTGGAAAAACGCTAATTAACCCAAGTTGCTAGTGATTAGTTTACTCAGATCTTGCATCAGAGTCATCACCTTAGTTTCTTGCCATTACCTTTACCTGAAACACCAGATTTTTCGTATAGAAACCCGGTTTCTCAAGCCCGATCGAGAAAGGTGCGTAACATTAGTTTATGGATTTTCGCTGCTATCACCAGATAAAATACGTACTTGTTAGTAAAAGTCAAGTTCGGTCTAAGGGCGGATAACCGAACGACTGATTTAGCTACATTTAAAAATAAGTAAAATTTTAAGGTGATGTAGATGGCAGGACAACTATTATTGGTAGATGACGAACCCGGACTTCGGGATGCAGTGCAAGCTTACCTAGAAGACAGTAACTTTCAGGTTGACGTTGCTGCGAACGCTTCAGAAGGTTGGCAAAAACTACAGCAATATACACCAGACTTGGTAATTACAGACATCATGATGCCTAAGGTGGATGGTTACCAATTCTTGAAGCAAATGCGGGAAGACCCTCGGTTTAAAACTTTACCAGTGGTATTTTTAACTGCTAGAGGAATGACTAAAGACCGCATTCAAGGTTATAACGCCGGATGCGATGCTTACCTTTCCAAACCATTTGACCCCGATGAATTAGTGGCAATTGTAGAAAATTTGCTAGAAAGAAGAGCAGTTTCCGAAAAAAGTTCAGACAATACCAACCTCGATGATATAGCCCGTCAACTGGCAGAAATTAGAGAACAATTAAAGCAGCGACCAACTATCGCTCAAACACCTTCACCCATTAAAATCGACCTCACTCCCAGAGAACAAAGCGTTCTAGATTTAGTGGCAGAAGGTTTAATGAACAAAGAAATTGCCCGCCGCTTAGATACGAGCGTTCGTAACGTAGAAAAATACGTTAGTCGCTTATTTAGCAAAACGGGTACTAACAGCCGCACCGAATTAGTACGTTACGCTCTCGAACACGGTCTTACTCATTGATAGGGAAGAAAAGAAAGGAATGAAAGTTAATTTTTTACTGTTGACTTTTTACTTTTGATTTTTTACTACTTCTTGGCGGAGTGGAATTTCAATCAAAAATTCTGCTCCCTGACCTGGTTGAGAGTAGCATTCTAATTTTCCTCCGTGTTTTTCTACCACTATTTGGTAACTAATGGCTAATCCCAATCCGGTTCCTTTCCCAATTGGTTTAGTAGTGAAAAATGGCTCGAACAAGCGCTGCCTTACTTCTTCTGTCATGCCATGACCGTTATCAGCAATCCAAATCTGAACGGAAGGAAATGTTGGGTGAGAAGTTGAAGAGAATAAATTTTCTTTTTCTGTTGAGCCCAGATTCATTTGAGTTTTTATTTCGATCTTACTGGGATTGGCTTTAATTTCTTCTAGCGATCGCATTTTATTATATTCATCTAAAGCGTCAATTGCATTACCGATCAAATTCATAAATACCTGGTTAAGTTGTCCGGCATAGCATTCCACCAAAGGAAGTTTGCTATATTCCTTAACTACTTGAATTCCCGGATGATCTGGTTTATCTTTTAATCGATTTTGTAAAATCATCAAAGTACTGTCAATACCTTCGTGAATATCAACTTCTTTTCTTTCCGCTTCATCCAAACGGGAAAAATGTCGCAAAGATTTAACGATTTCTCGAATACGTTCAGCACCAACTTTCATAGAAGCTAGGACTTTCGGTAAATCTTTCATCAAAAATTCTAAATCGATCGCTTCTATTTCATCTTGAATAACTTCGGTAGGATTTGGATATTCGTCTTGATAAAGTTGTACTAATTTTAATAAATCTTCCATATATTCTTTAGCGTGAAGAATATTACCATAAATAAAATTAACCGGGTTATTAATTTCATGAGCTACTCCCGCTACCATTTGACCGAGAGAAGACATTTTTTCGCTTTGAATCAACTGAGATTGCGTATTTTTTAATTCTTGTAAAGCCGCTTCTAATTGGGCGGTTTGTTCTCTTAACTGCCATTGAGATTTATGTAAAATTTCTTCGGTACGCTTGCGATCGGTAATATCGTGATTGATTTCTAAAAAAGCAGTAGGCTGCCCTTGTTTATCTCGTTGTAACCTCCAGCGACTAGATACGGTGATTTGCGTACCATCCCGTCTAGTCTGGATTAATTCACCTTGCCAATGCCCTTTTTGTAAACACTTTGCTTGAATTTCTTCTAAAGGTTGAGAAAATATAGTTTGCAAAAATCCGTGAATGTATTTGCCGATCGCTTCTTCTCTTTTCCAACCGTAAAGTCTCTCTGCCCCTTGATTCCAATAAACTACTAAATTTTCCAAATCCAGAATTATAATCGTGTCATCGGCAAGGTCAATCATTTGCAGATTTTCCCGCAAAGCTGCTTCTGCTTGCTCCCGTTCGCTAATCTCTTGGTTTAAAGCTAAATAGATTTCTTCGTTTTCTTTTGCTTGTCGCCCTACTCGTTGAATGCTATACACTGTCAAGGTAACAGCGATCGATATAATTATGCCTGTAATTAAAATAATTTCAGGCAACCGTGACCGTTCTTGTACTAATAATTGAGAACTCGGCCAAATTTGCGATCGCCACTTCATTCCATGACCGGAAAAAGTTATTTCTTTTCGCCAAACAGAGGGATTTTCAGCCTCATCTCGTTCCTGGCTAAAAATTTCTCGATTTTCATCAAATACTCGGATACCGTAATCAGGAAGATAATTTTTTTGTAATATCCTTTTAATTAAATCTTCGGGCGTATAAATAGCGAAAATAAACCCGTATTCCCATTTTTGATATACTAAAGGAACGTATACCCATAAATCTTTGCGGTTTTGCGGTGACTGAATTATGATGGTATCTTGCTGTGTTTTTTGATAATTAGCCAGCACTTTTTGGTGCGATTCCTTATTTGGTGTCACCTTCTCATCTGGCGCTACCGTCCATCGAGGTTGAAAAGAAGTATCTACCCATTGTAGAGTTTGGCAAACTTGGTAGAAATCTATGTAAGCTTTAGCACTTGCTCTCCACTCCCGTTTAATAGGTGGCCCTTCCTTTTCCCACCATTTTGCCATCTGCTTTAAACCTAAAATAGGAGTGTCTAGCTCTGCTTCCACTTGTTTTTTGATAGTTTCGGCAGCTATTTCAATCTTGTTTTTGATTTGGATAGTTTCTCGCTCAGTAGCACCGTCCCACAACCAGACTGTTGCCACGAGGATACAACCGCCACTCAGAAAAGGTAGTACGAATATGTCGATCGCCCATAAAATTTGATGTCTTGCCCTTTTCTTTCCCCGCCACCCTAAAATTTTTTCTACCTTCATAGCTGCCACCCTTAGCGATCGGATAATTTTCGGTATTATTTGCTACGTACTCTAGAGTACCTACTTATTAAAATTCTCTCCCTAGCTCGGTACTTTGTCATAAGTAAGATCGGCTAAGTCGATCCGAAAAATTATCTAAATATATGATTCCATAGGAGCCATATGTTACCAGTTTGGCTCAACAGCTATAAAAGTCAATCTATTGTAGATTGATTTCTTAGATATATCGGGCATAAAAACTACTGTGGTAGCTGTAAATACCGGAGCATTTGTTAAAAAAAGTCATGTTTTTTTAACAAATGTATTTTTTACTTGCATTTTGGTTAATTAAGTTTACTGTTATCTTAATAAATCACTTACTCTCATCAAAATAAATCTATGAAAGTTGCCAAACCTGCAAGACATTTAGGGCAGTCTCTCTCGTTTCCTTTGTTGTTAGTGTTAGTCAGCCTCGGTATATTTGCTTTAATGACTATTCAGACTCGTGGTTTGTAAAGGATATAGATAGGGTGCATTTATATTCAATGATGACTTTGACAAAATATTTTCAGATCGATTATTTGTGCCCGATCGCAAATAAAACGGCAGTAGCGGTTTTGATGCGCTATCACTGCCGTAATTAAATGACCGCAAGCCGTCTCTGATTCCTTCTTAAAGGCGCATCAATAAGTTAACTCCGTGAGTATCCGTACCGCAGGTATTTAACAATCCATAACTAGCTGTTAATTTTTCTACTTGTTCTGTTTGTTGCGGACTGGGACGCCAGGGATTGGGATTTCCGTAAGCATAGTAAGTTTCTACACCATCTATACCCAAGCAAGCCGCTTCTGCAATCAGTTCGACAGGCGATCGCCCATAACGGACTGGGTGGGCCAACACTGCTAATCCGCCAGCTTGATGAATCGCTGCAATTACATTAACCGCATCAGCATCATCACCTTTTGGTCTTTCACCTTGCAGGTAAGCCTGGATATGAGAACTAGCAGGATTGAAAGCATAACCCAAAATGTGAACTTCCGTTCCCAGAAGTTTAGAAGTAATTTCTACCCCCGTCCACAAGTGGGGTAGAAATTTTCCCACAGAGGAGTTTAAATCTTGTTGGCGGTACTCCAGCCATTTGCGAGCTACTTGGTAACCACCAACACTATGGTGATCCGTAATCGCCAATCCTTTTAAACCAATAGACAGCGCTTGTTCCATCAACTCTTCCGGCTTCAACTTCCCATCTGAGGAGGTAGTGTGCATATGAAAGTTGAAAGAACGCGGACAACTATCCGCGTTAATAGTGTAAAAAACTTGCTTTAGTGCCGATACATTTTGGGCTGCTAGCTCTAATGAATCTTTTGTCGGAACGTTAACTGCCATAACCGCCTCAGAATGGGTGTGCGTCAGTCTGCTTTCATCCAACGCTTGACTACAGCAACAACCGGGTAGGTTTTCCTTCCCAGTGATTGCGATCGAATGAGGGCGCGTCGTGATGGGCAGAATCATATAATAGGGTCTACGAGATCTGCGAGATTCTCTAAAATTACAAGTGAAAGAGCTTATAGAGCTTTATAGACTACTTAATCTAACTTAGCAAAAGAAAACATTGCTATCATCCACGTATTTATACTAAGCTTTAATGTCCCTGATAAGTAGGTTTCCCGATCGCAGAGGCAGCAAGAGATAGAGAGGGAAAGGGGAAGAGAAAGGAAGAAGGAAAGGAAAGAAACAAAGAAAGGGAAACAAGAAGAGTTCTGACCTCAGAAATGTTAAATATTAAACAGATTTTTTTAGCGTTATTCCTTTCTCTTCCCCGCTCCCTCTGATTAGTGAGTAGCAACGCTATTGCGAGTTTGCCAAGCTAATTCTAAAAGCTGAGACCAGCGTTTTTGTACTTGTTTGGGAGTCCATTTTAGAGCATTTGCGATCGCGCGTTCCTCAACGCCCTCCCGCTTCAGTTGTAAGAGTTGTTGCTGTTGCGGCGTTAGTTTTTGCCAAAATTCTTCCCACTGTTGGGTATTCATACCCAATTTTTGATCTAAATCCGCACCCAACCATTGATGTACTAATTGCCATTGATGGACGCGAGCAAATCTTTCAACATGATATTTAAAACGCTGTTGTAAATAATCTCGCTGACGGGGAGACAACCCCAACAATTCGTCAATTTCCGGCACTGAAAGGTCTTGTAATTTTAAAATCAAGTAATCAACGCAATCAGCTTGCCCTTGAGACTCTAAATATTGAATTAATTCCGAAACCAAACGTTCCCGCAAAACTCCCTCTGCCGGATCGATCGCTTCCGATACCATAGAAGCACGCACCTGTTGCAATGCGGGATTCCGTCTTTGCATTTCCCCTTGTTCGGTTTTTGGAGACTCCGCCGCCGCTTCCATATCCAAAGTAGTTTCCGCAGGTTGGCGACGAGAAAAACTTTGAGCGCGTAAAATAATTAACTGCTGAGTCGCCGCACCCAAATTAATCCGCCGTCTGGCATACTGCTCTGTAAACGCCAAGTACTCGGCAATCTCTAAAGAAGTGCGGGGAGTGTAATTTTCCGGCAGTTCCGCTTCTCTCCGGAAAACCTTGAGAGACTCTAGAAAAAAGTTTTGCAGGAAATCTTCGATCAGGTGATAGCGTGCTTGGAAATTTAAAGCTTGGCGCATCGGTGCAATGTAGCGATAAACGATCGCACCCAACGTACTGTGTAATTCAACCCGGCCTTGCCTGGAACCCAAGTTATAGTAAGACAAACACTTTTGCATCCGATGCCGTGCTAAAGTCAATTGCCAAGAACGAATCTCACCGGATTTTTGGATGCGAGAACTTTGGCGACAAATTCTTTCTACTTCTTTAGCAATGCGATCGGCCAATGCTGCCAAAGATTCGCTCGCTACTTTAATTCCCCTGTCAGATTCGATTTGGGTATTTAATTCTTGTTGAATTTGGTGGGCTAGAGCCAACCTGTCCATTTCGGACTCTTGCTCGGATGGATGAAGTTTCATATCAGTAAAATTGGGGATAGCTTCTTTACTGGAAGTTGAGAAATTCGTATAGTTGGATTTCATAGTTGACCTGACTTGTGAGATGACACCTGAAGGGATTGGACAACAGAGAGGTCAACGAATTTCTTCGGTAATCGTCCGCAGCGAATTCACTGCCTCAACTGTCTACACTTAGACTTTAGGCAGTTACGATTTACAGCAGTTACAGCAATGTCCCTGTTCGTTTATTGGTATGAAAACTGTCTTGAGGATTTTTGTAGCGTTACTTCCTCAAAAAATCGATGAATCGCTTGCCCGAAGGCAATTATAGCCGTTTATGCCAGTTGTGGTAGACAGTTGAAGGTTAGCTGTTTTACCCTCTGTGCCAGTGGACGATTCGCCAACTGGTTTATTGTGACAATCTGCTAGTTGCGATCGACAACATATCCAAAACTAACAATCCAGCAAAAACTTCAATCTAACTTCACAATAAATACTTTTTCGACAAATCTTCTTTAAAAAGCCCGCTCTCACAAACTTATACCAATCCACTTTATCCCAACTAATCTTACCCCTTACTCCCCTGTGCTCCCCCGCTCCCCTACTCCCCTGCCCCCCTGCTCCTCACTTCCTCACCTCCACACCCCAGTTAACCGCCTCTTCCCATCCCAAACCTTGCCTTATGATACTGGGTTCTTCAGCCGTTAAATCGATCATGGTCGAACCCTCATAGCCCGGTTCTTGGCCGTTATCCACGATCACGTCTACCAACTTTTCCAAGCGATCGAACAATTCCACTCGCGAAAAATGACCGTTAGTTTGCACCGCAGGCATCGGCGCGTAATCTTCATCGCTGAGTACGTGAGCGGAAGTGGAAATAATCGGATTACCTAAAGCCTCTAGCAAAGCCAAACACGCGGGATGATCGGGAACGCGAATCCCGGTAGTCTTCCGCTTGGGATTCATCACCAAATTCGGTACTAACTTAGTAGCAGGTAAGATAAACGTATATGGCCCTGGAATCAAACGCTTCATAATTCGATAAGCCGAGTCAGTTACCCAAGCATAGGTTGCCACATTAGATAGAGAAGGACAAAGGAAAGTCAGGGGTTTGTCGTTGGATAGTCGCTTGATCTGCCTTACCCGTTCCACCGCCGACTTCACCATCAGATCGCAGCCAATCGCGTAGACAGTATCGGTCGGGTATAACATGATCGCCCCATCTTGGAGGGCGTCCTTGATCTGCTCTATACTACGAGCCTGGGGAGTTTCCGGATGAATTGTGTAAACGGTAGCCATAATTTTTTGCTGGATAGAATCTGAGAAAGCGCGATCGAAAATGGCTTTTTGGTCGGATTTTGGGTAACAGCCGATCGTTTACAATATTAATTGGCTAATTGGTCATTAGTCATTTGTTATTTGTCATTTGTTATCGAAATTTCCTCTTGACCAATCACCAATGACCGATCACTAATGACCAATCACCGATTACTAATGACAGATCGCAATGACCAAGTTAGCTTATCTTGAATGTCCTGCTGGAATTGCCGGAGATATGTGTCTGGGAGCAATGGTGAGTGCTGGCGTTCCCTTAGAGTATTTAATAGAGAAGCTAGATCTTTTGGGAATTTCTCACGAGTACCAGCTACGGGCAGAATTAGTTCAGCGCAACGGGCAACAAGCCACAAAAGTTCATGTAGATTTAGTAGATGACCATCATCACCATCATCATGGTGACCATTCCCACCATCACGCACGTCATCTGCCAGAAATAGAAGCAATTATTACCAAGGCTAAGTTACCTCAAAAAGCAGAAGCGGCTAGTTTGGCAGTTTTTCGGAAGTTGGCAGAAGCAGAAGGTGCCGTTCACGGGATTGCGCCAGAAAAGGTACACTTTCACGAGGTTGGCGCGACAGATGCCATTGTTGATATTGTCGGTACTTGTTTGGCATTGGATTGGCTGGGCATTACTCAACTTTACTGTTCTCCGTTGCCTACTGGTGGTGGCATCGTAGAAGCGGCACATGGTAAATTGCCAGTACCAACTCCCGCAGTGCTGAAATTGTGGGAAACTCGTCAGGTGCCAGTTTACAGTAATGGAATTGAGAAGGAATTGGTAACGCCTACTGGGGCTGCGATCGCAGTTACTCTCGCTACTAGTTTTGGCCCTCCACCCCAAATGGCGATCCATAAAGTTGGTTTGGGGGCAGGTTCCCGTCAATTAACGATTCCCAACATCCTCAGACTTTGGATTGGGGAAATCGATAATCGATCCCCTAACTCAGAAGCATTTTTTCCCATCCCTAAGTTAGAAAAAATTTCAGTTTTAGAAACCCAAATTGATGATTTGAGTCCCCAAGCTATAGCCTATACTTTTGAAGCTTTATTTTCGGCTGGCGCTTTAGACGTGTTTACTCAGCCGATCGTGATGAAAAAATCCCGTCAGGGAGTGTTATTAACCGTAATTTGTCATCCAGAAAATCAACCAGCTTGCGAAGTTGTTTTATTCCGCGAAACTACTACTTTAGGCATTCGTCATTCAACTCAAACCAGAGCCACCTTGGAACGGCAAATTCAAATCGTACAAACGCCTTATGGAGAAGTAAGAGTAAAATTAGCCGGCAGTGGCGATCGCATTACCAACGTCCAACCAGAATATGAAGATTGCGCCGCTTTAGCCAGGGAAAATGATGTTAGCTGGCGAGAAGTTCATCGCCTAGCATTAGAAGGTTGGTACAGTCATCGGCAATAATGAAAAAGGCATTGGGCATCATGCTATTCTCATTCGTCAGCCAACCGTAATTAATAAGTTTGCTAGTGAATCCTCAAAGATACCTTAACCTCTATAACTGCTTTTTTTAGATATCTGCAAGACCAGAAACCCGATTTCTTCAAGAAACCGGGCTTCTATTATATTGCCGCTCGAAACACTATTTAGTTGAATGGCAAATCGGTATTTTTTAGCGCACTACATCATTGGTAGTGCCAGCTGTATCATCTGCTTAATCTTGGAAGAAGTTAGAAACTTTGTCACCAGCTTTATCAGCTTTATTTGCTAGGTCTTTACCTGCATATTCAGCATTTTTCTTAGCATTGGAAGCAGCACGTTCAGTAGTATCAGCTACGCCTTCAGCTGCATCTTGGCTATTTTCTTTGACGTTATGAATACCGCGCTGAGTACCCTTAGCAACACCAGTGGTCAATTCTTTAGTTGACTCGCTAACATCTTCAGCCAAGTTTTGTACTCGTTCGCCTAAAGGTGTACCAGAACGATAGTTGCGAGCATATTGTTCGGGAGAATCAGCCCGCTTTGTCAAGTTTCCTTCTGCTTTACCGATCGCATCGTTGGCTTTAGTTTGTGACCGGGAAGCATCAAACCGAGGATCGACATCGCTAAAGTCATTCATTCCGCCTTCATAGCGGTTAGTAACTGCGTTGTTTGGTACTTCTGGTCTGGGATTATTGCTTAAAGCTTTTGCTTGTAAGTTAGAACCACAAGCTGTAGTTACGAATAGAATAAGGCCAGCAAAAACAACAGTTAAGACTCGCAAAAAGTTGAAACGCTTGAAAACAGAAATCACTTTGTTCATAAACCACTCCTTGATTGGTGTGAAAGTATTGATTTGTTGAGATAATTAGCAGTTAGTCAAGGGAAAAGTAACTTTTTACCAAGAACTAAATCCACTTTTATACTTAGCGGCGACCGGGGTTAGGTTGTAACTCAGGTCGTTTGCTAGCTTCATTTGCATCATCTTTCAGGAAGTTAGACGCATCTTTGAATGCTTGGCCTGCTTTTTCTAGGATTTGTTCGCCGGGATTACTGCGATCGATCACATCTTGTCGAGGCGCAGGTATCTGAGTAGCTGACTTGGTTAATTCTTTTTCTCCTCTAGGGCCAATATCTGGATTGGCGCTATGGGTAGCATCCGATCCTGGGTAAAGTAAGTCTGCTGCATCGCTTTCAATTTGGTTAGCAGCAATTAATTGACCGGAAATTAATTGTAAGTCTGCTCTATCCCGATTTGAATTTCCTTTTGTACTGTGAGCGTTAGGATCTGTAGATAAGTTGTATTTGGTGTAACTATCTCCACCACCTTTGTAAGGATTATTAGCACCTCCAGCTTGTACAGGAGGATTCATTGGACGCGCACCCATTTGATCGCCTGCGTTACAAGCAGTGGTAACAAATAGGGCAATTACTGCTACTAAAGCAGTTAAGAGTTGGTGGATTTTTACTTTTTTAAAAAAAGAAGTTAGCTGTTTCACAAATACCTCAAATCTTTTGTACCACCGCTTCCCAACCATAGAAAGAAACTGGGGATCGCTTCATCTAACGGAAGTCACATTCCGATTATTTTCCCGGTAAAAGTTGTCTATCTTTAGAGAGAGCGGCTATATTCAAGGTGAAAGAGGGCTATTAAGTTAAATTCCTCACGCCCTCTTTAGGTTTTGCATTTACATTCACCGATAAATTAGAAACGAGCACCTGGACGGCTAACTTCATCTGGTTCGCGATAACGTGCTGGTTCTTCGCGCTTGCGACCAGCTAAACCAGCTAAACCAAGTAAACCAAGCAAACCTAACCAACCCCAATCAAAACCGTCATCGCGTGCATAATCCGTTCCAGCGCGACGGTCGGTGTCTACAGTTGTATTAGTTGTATTCGGAGAAGTAGTAGTAGTGTCGGTTCCTGTTCCTGTAGTAGCAGAGGCAGCTACAGGAACAACAGCCAAGCTTAAACTAAGTAGACCAGCGCCAACAAATTTGGACAATTTAGAAGATTTCATGCTAAAAGTTTCTCCTTTTTTTTCAAATTTTTAGAGGAATTAGCAATCCTTAATTGATTAGAAATGTTTGCCAAGAATTGACTAAACAAACATCACTATCGATAAGCTTATTAGCTAGAAACAAAACAAGTATCAATCTGCGGCTAGAAACATTGCTAACCATAAACTCTCACTGAAGACATAGAAGCTATCGACCTATTGATTCCCTAACTTTATAATCTGTTACATGGCTTCTAAGCTTAGGTAAAAATTTAATACCCGTAAGCCAAGGCTATGTAACTTTCTTGTTGTCAAATCACCACTTTTATGAAGCAAATTCGGTCGCGACTGAAGCCCTATCTACGCTGGCTAGTGATAGGTATGGCATTGTTTTTTTTAACCAAGGCATTTAAGGATCGAGCAGCAGAAATAGCAGCGATCCGCATCAGCAGCGCTGGATGGGTTAATCTCGCGATCGCAACTGGCGTGACCGTACTGGCTCATATTTGGTCTGGTTGGGTGTGGAGTTGGGTGTTGCGGGAACTACATCAACCCGTCGATGGTTTTTGGAGTACGCGAATATACTTAAAAACTAATATTGCTAAGTATTTACCCGGTAATGTTTGGCATTTTTACGGACGCATCAAGGCTGCTACTGAGATCGGTGTTTCGGCTGGTGTCGCTACCCTCAGCGTGGTGTTGGAATCTCTGTTAATGGCATCTGCTGCTTTGTCGATCGCTCTCATTAGTACCCAACTAATCGAAACCTTACCTTTGCTTTACCGTTGCTGGCAATTAATTGGTTTAGTTGGTGTTTCGATCGCCGTTCATCCCGGTATTTTAAATCCCCTCATTCAAGTTGCCAGTCGGCTGAAAGCAAAAGCCAAAGGTTTTGTTGCAGATGATACTAGTAATTTCCTCATCCAACGCTACCCTTTATTACCTTTATTAGGTGAAATCGGATTTGTGAGCCTGCGGGGTGTCGGTTTTTTGTTTACTTGGCTAGCACTCATACAGATATATCCCAGCCAAATATTACCTCTATTGGGCGTGTTTAGCGCGGCATGGTTGTTGGGATTTATACTACCAGGATTACCGGGAGGCATCGGTATTTTTGAAGCAACTGCGATCGCCCTCCTCAAATCAAGCTTTTCCAACGATGCGATCCCCCAAATCCTCGCCGTAATTGCTCTCTATCGTTTAGTTAGTATCTTGGCAGAAGCTCAAGGCGCGGCACTAGTTTGGCTGTATGAAAAATTTTGCGATCGTTATTACCCAAACGATCGACCTTTTTGAGGAAAAGGAACGAAGGAAAAACCCAATAATTATAATAGTTTTCCTTCTTTCCCTTTCCCTTAAAGCATTTCCTCCAACTTCGCCTGTTCTTGAGCAATTTCTGAATTAGCATCCCATTTAAGTTGAGAGAAGATTCGGTAACTATCTAAAGCCAAGCTTTGCCCTTCTTCCGACGCATCATTTTGTTGCATATTGATTAAATTGTATTCCACATTTTCCGCATAAATTGCGAAGGTAATATTAAACACTTCCAAAAAAGTAACTACCCAATGGCATTCCGTTACGGGATATTTTTGATAGTACTTAATTAACGCAGCAATACAAAGTTCCAAATGAAGACGAGAGTTAGGAGAAATCAAAATTACTTTTAGCATGATCACTACTAAAGTAAGCGGATTTCCCTGAGATAACAGCAAAGCAAATAATGGTGAAGGGTCTCGATTATTTTCCGTCGTTAAATACTCAATTACCCGATTGCACGTCCTCAATATTAAAGCTTCATTGACGATTTCCTGATGATAATTCTCATACAGAGATGCCAGTTTGTCAGATAAGCTTTTCTGAAAGACATTGACAAAGCTTTGATTAGCCACTGAAAATATTAAATACTTGCTCAAGCTTTCTTTAAAGAATTCATAGCTTACATTTTGAGTTTGTTTGATAAAAATATTAGCCAAATTTGCATAGCTAAACGGGCCCCGTTTCGCCACAATAGCTTTAATTAGGCGTAGCACTTCATCTCCCATTCCAGTTGGATTGGGGTGTTTTCGCTGGCTATCTCTAGCCATTGGTGACTGAGAATGAGCAGTATACATAGCTAGCTCAAATTTAAACTTATCTTTCAGTCGTTTTGCCCGCGCTCTAGCCGCTTCTCTTTGTTCTACAGGATTATTTAGATCGATAAATTGGGGAACCAAAAGGTAAGAAGTATAACGATGCGTCCATTCTCCTTGGGAATCATGTTTGGCAACAAATAATTTCAACTCTTCATAGTCTTTACTTTTAATAAAATTAGCTAGCCAGCTTTTTACGCAGTCTACAGTCGGAGAAAAAGTATCTTGCGAGTTTTCCGTATCGGCAAATAATTGAATTAACTCTTGTATTGGTTGATGCTGCCTGGTAGCATCCCAGTTATTAACCAAAATGTAGCAACAGCGCTTTAAGGTGTTTCTAAATTCCGGTTCATTTTTATCCAGGATAATTTGATATAATCCGTTGAGGGCTTCTTGATTGCTACAACCCACCTGATAAATAAATAAGTGCTTAAACTCCCTCAATACATCTTGTGCTGACCATTGCTTGACAATCATCAGTAAAAACTGATAAATCGTTTCTTGAAATGGCTGCAAACGAGAGCTTTCTACGCTTTTTTGGACAAGGGTATTGGTTTGATTTACAGTTGGTAGACCGTCCCCGATCGTTTTGGCTAAGGACATAGTAGCCGTGGTAGATGTTTTGATAAAACTAAGCTGATGACACCCCGATCGACCCTACTTGCAGTTTAACTTCTGTTACCCTACAGAGCTACAGTATATTTTTTCCCAAAGCTGTGTTTAGCTTAACCGATCGACAAAGAAAATTCAGCTTAAACGTGCAGTATAGCTCGAGCATCCTTAATATGAGATATCTTGGACATAGCAACAGGCTAGCACGATAATTACAGAGTGGATCGGATATACCTACTATAAACTCCCATAGATAGCTAACGCACAGTTAGTAAATCTACGTAGAGCTTTAAGCCAACAAAAAAAATAATAATTTTTGACAATAATTTTAAATGGGGGCGGTGGGACTTGAACCCACACGGCCTTTTACGGCCAACGGATTTTCATTCTCCCGCAGCTTTCGCTACTGCCTTGAGGATTTTCCCCGGGCTTTGAGAATTGGACTCTCCCTTTACCCTCGGCTTTACGTTAGGGTAGCTCCCGTCGAGTCTCTGCACCTTCCGAATTAGTCATTAGCACCCGGTCATCAGCCATTTTTTTGATATTGACCTTTGACCAACAGCTATGGACTAAGGACTCGGATTGGCTCAGGATTGCCTTGTCTGCGAACAGATTTAGGTTTCCCTGAATTTGAGAGCAGTCACTTGATAGATTTCTCCATCAAGGCTCAGTTTTCTAAGTCCGTAGCGTCTACCATTCCGCCACGCCCCCATATTGGGTTTGGTTTAGGTATCTGCATTTACTATTCCAGCATTAATTTCATTTCTTCGCAACCCTATTTGCTTAAATTTGCTCAAACAAGAAAAAATCCCCGCCATCCCCGATCCCTGGTACAATGATCGGCAGCGTTTATTGCTAGCTGCTGGTAAACCAATGGTAATGGTCGTTTCGCTTCTGTATCTAATTTTGGGTGGAGCTTACCTGCTGGTACTTCCCTTTGCAGTGTTAATCTACCTGCAAAACCGCTGGTACATCGCTAGTTCGTTTGAACGAGGCTTTATGTACTTTATGGTTTTCTTCTTCTTCCCAGGTTTATTACTGCTCGCCCCATTTTGGAATTTTCGACCAAAGCGGCGACAGATTGAAGCTTGAGGAATATTTTGTATAATCCCCAAATGCGAAGAATTGACATCATAGGCATTGGCTTTGGTATTTTTGCTGCTGGTGGGATAGTTTACTTGCTTTTGCAAGTGGCTGGATTCGATAGCTTGCAAGCAGGTTTATGGAGTCAGGCATTATTAGTTGGTGGCTTAATTGGCTGGCTGCTAACTTATCTGTTCCGAGCGGGAACAAAACAAATGACCTACAACCAGCAGTTAAAAGATTATGAAGAAGCTGTCTTAAACAAGCGTCTGGCAGAAATGACACCCGAAGAACTGGCAAAACTCCAGGCGGAAGTTGAAAAAGAAAAGTAAAGGTGGGTAGTGGGTAGTGGGTAAGAAAAAAGAATCTATTCATAGCTACCGACGACTGATTACCCATAATGGTTTTTGCTTAAAAAGCCGAAATTTTAGATTGCCGATTTTAGATTGTTCCGATGGCAGTCTAAAATCTAAAATCTAAAATCTAAAATCTAAAATCGAATGACTTTAATTTCAGACTGCTTTGAGTCTTTACGCTCTCGCTCCAGGTGTGCTTTAATCCCTTTCATTACAGCTGGCGATCCGGATTTGGAAACAACGGCGAAGGCGTTGCAAATTCTCGATCGCAATGGTGCTGATATCATCGAATTGGGCGTTCCTTACTCTGACCCGCTAGCAGATGGCCCGGTAATTCAAGCTGCCGCTACTCGTGCCTTGGCGAAGGGAACTAAATTAGATGACGTGCTAAAAATGTTGGAGGGTACGATCCCCCAATTGCGATCGCCGATCGTCCTGTTCACCTATTACAATCCAATTATCAATCGGGGAATCGAAACTTTTCTCAATCAAATATCTAATATAGGCATCAAAGGGTTAGTGGTGCCAGATTTACCCTTGGAAGAAGCGGAAGGTTTGCTCAAACCAGCTGCCGAATTAGGTATTGATGTGGTATTATTGGTAGCGCCCACCAGTTCGCCAGAAAGAATCAAAGCGATCGCGCAACAATCCCAAGGCTTTATCTATTTAGTTAGCGTAACTGGCGTCACGGGAATGCGATCGGGACTGGAAGGGCGAGTAGAAGATTTACTCAAACAAATGCGCGATCTCACCGATAAACCAATCGGTGTAGGATTTGGCATTTCTGCACCAGAACACGCTAAACAAGTAAAAGACTGGGGTGCAGATGGGGCAATTGTCGGTAGCGCTTTTGTCAAACGTTTGGCAGACGGAACTCCAGAAGAAGGGTTAAAAGCAATAGAGGAATTTTGCCAAAGTTTGAAACAAGCGATCGCTTAAAGGGTAAAAATGTTTGTAGTAGGGACTCCAGTCTTCACCCAACAGGGGATTGAGGACTGAAGTCCTCAGTACGAACGTTAGTAGTAAGGACTTTAGTCCTGATATTGCGATCGCGTACAATCAAACCATCACCCATATAAAACGAGGTAGAATTAAATGCTTTGTGCCACCCAGCAAATATTCTCCCGTCTATTATTAACTACCAGATTAGTCATATTTTTATTTTTCACTTTATCCACCTTCATCTGCCAACCCGCTGCTGCCCTACTCCAACAATACCAAGACGCACCAGGGATAATGCAATATAAATCCCAACATCGATTGCAAGATGAAGCCGGATATACTTGGCAAGTAGTACTCTTCAAACAGATAAAATCAGAGCAATCTGCTGAGATCGATTTGCGTTTAGTCGGATTTCCCGGCGTAGCAGAATTCGTTCATCCCTATTCTCTAGAAATTATCACCGAAAACGGTAAATTGCTAATAGCAGAAGACGAATTTGCCCAAGCATCTCCATCGCCAAATGTCGGTCAATATAACCTGAGCGATATTATCGATCGCTTACCTCAAAATGAATCCCTAATTCTCTCCCTTCCTTTAGCAGGGGAAAAAAATATTTCTCTGAAAATCCCTCAACCACTAGTGATAGAGTGGCAATGGTTAGCGAAAGAAATTTAATAGATTTAAATCAGCGCAGAAAGTCGGTTTGTTTCCCGTTCCTAAGCAATGTACGTCAAATATCAAAAACTTCTTGAAAATTAACCTATTGAATAGGTACGTTGTGGTGATGCAATGGCTAAATATTCAATTCCCACAACCTAAACTAGGTTTTTCATGATGAGAATATTTTGCAACTAATTAGCTTAAGATTATAACCTATTTAAACAAAAAATAACATCCATATTTTTGATTAGATCCCTTACTCTCCTAAAGAAAAAGTCTTTACCTAATCAAGAGTCTGGTAACTATCTTAAAAGAAAGTTAAATATCTACTTTGCCCAGTACTTACACGGATAAAGGGCTAGATTATAGTTAAAAATGAATAGTATAAACATCTATATTTAGGGTGAGATCATGTTTGAAGCAAGAGACTGCTTAGAGACCAAATGCCCGATTCAATTCACCCTGGATTTAATCGGCACTAAATGGTCTATTTTAATTTTGAGAGAATTGTTTCGGGGCGATCGCCGTACCCATGAATTCTTAGATTCCTTACCGGGGATCAGCAGTAAAACCCTTACTATGAGGCTGAGGGAGCTAGAAGCTTACGGCTTAGTAGACAGAAAGGTTTATGCTGAAATTCCGCCTCGCGTAGAATATTCTTTGACTGAAAAAGGCCGGGAACTGCAACCAGTGATGGCCGCCTTATATCAAGTAGGAGTAACATGGCTAGAGAAAGAAAATTGCGATTGTCCGCTGACTGCTAACGGCAAAAAAGACCGAATGACAGCAGGAGAAGCCGAAAAAGTTGCTAATTTTCAATTACCAATTTCCAATAATAGTAAGGTGAATTGGTAAAATCTAAAATCTGAAATCTAAAATCGATTGACGTGGCCTATCGGTACATACTCTTCTATAAACCCTACGATGTTTTAACCCAATTTACAGATCGGGAAAACGAAGATAACAAAAGACATACCCTCAAAGATTTTATTCCCATTCCCTCAGTTTACCCAGTAGGTCGTTTAGACCGGGATAGCGAAGGGCTGCTATTGCTGACGAATAATGGCAAACTCCAGCATCGCTTGAGCGATCCGAAATTTAATCATCCCCGGACATATTGGGTACAAGTGGAACGCATACCGCACGCAGAGGCGATCGAGCAGCTGTGTCAGGGCGTGAATATTCAAAATTACCGTACTAAACCAGCTAAAGTACAGATATTACCAGTAGAACCCAATTTACCTGCACGAGAACCGCCGATCCGATTTCGGAAAAACGTACCTACCTGCTGGTTAGAGATGACACTCACAGAAGGGCGAAATCGTCAAGTGCGGCGAATGACGGCAGCAGCGGGTTATCCGACGTTAAGGTTGGTAAGGGTAGCGATCTCTCACCTGCGTATAGATGGACTAGTACCAGGTCAGTGGCGCGACTTAACCTCAGCCGAATTGGAACCTCTGCTGCATATCAGGTCATCAACCTCATTGCCCAGAGCGCAAAAATCCGCACAAATCAGTTAACCTGTAAACAGGGCCATGCGCTAGAAACTGCTGCGGCTGGGTGATGTCCCACCATTACAAGGCCCAACTAAGGGAATTAAGGAAGTGCCCAAAATGCTTGTTTGTCCCCAATGCCAATTTGAAAACCCGGATACTAATAAATTTTGTCAACAATGTGGGGCTTCTTTAACCCACAAAAGTTGTCCGGAATGCGGCACTCAGGTAGCTTATAGCGCTCAAAATTGCCAGAATTGCGGTACATTTACGGGAAGTGTCTGGTTGGCGATCGTTTCCGCTCAAAGTACACCAGCTTCCACATCTACCACTACACCAGGGGAAACAGGAAAAAACGTTTCTTTCACTGAAACTGACGCCACTACATCGGTCAAAAACGACCAATCTCAAATACTAAAGAATAGTCCCTGGAATTTGGCCAGCAAATCAAGTGCGATCGCCACTGAAGAACCTGCCAATCCAGGAAATACTAGCGAAATTCAAGTAAATTGGGATGAAAAATTGACTTCCAGTGAAACCAACGCCGAAACTAGTCAATCTTCCTCTCAAGTACTTCCACTAGCTTATCTAGACCCCCAGCATCGCTATCAACTGCTAGAACCAGAACTTTTTAACTCAGAAATTACCACAGAACAACAAGTACGGGTTTTAGATATTCAACCCCTACAAGCATCTCCTTTAGAAATGCTGTTGTATCAGCAAAGTAAAGGACAAGGAACCGAACTGCCAGCCCTAGAAGTAGAACAGAGCGATCGATCGCAAACCCTCGCTCAAAAACTCAACGCCTTTTTCCAGCCTCCCATCTCAAATCCGCTTTGGCAATCCGTACCAACCATTGCCAAAATCTATTTAGCCCTAGAATCGGAACTATACCCAGCCATACCAGCCATTCACGATGGATGGCTCAACGACGATCGACCAGTCATACTTTTAGAAGATAGATCGGATTGGCCTTTATTAGTAGACCTGTGGCGGGATGACCAAATCCCCCAAATGCAGTTATTGCAGTTACTTCATGAAATGGCCACATTGTGGGTAGCTCTAGCACCCTGGCATTGTTGCCAAAGCTTGTTGGAGATGAACAACTTGCGAATAGATGAAGACCAATCTCTGGGACTATTACGTTTATATGCAGATTCGGAACTTAATGTAGCACCCCAATTACAGGATTTAGGCCAACTTTGGCAGCAACTATTTTTTGAATCCGGGCGCACCTTATTTGGCCAAATCGCCCTTCTGATGAACGACTTGAAGGAAGATAAAATTCAAACCATCGATGAATTGCGATCGCGCCTGCAAGCGATCGCGGAAGAATATCAAGGTGATACCCAGCCCAGCAGTCCTATGCCCTCCGTCGAACCAAATAACGATCTCAGCATCAACAACCCTTCCTTGGGTACTCCCGTAACCAAAGAATACGAAGCTGACTACGCCAACTTACCTCATGGCGATGACAACGAAATGCCAACAGTAGTACTGCCCATGCAGTTACTCAGCTTAGAAGATGCCGGTCGTACAGATGTCGGACGCCAACGACGACATAATGAAGACTACTTCGGCATTCATACTTCCCTGACGAAAGTAGAAAGCCCCCTCGGTCGCAATATCCAAGCCCGTGGTTTGTACATCCTTTGCGATGGAATGGGGGGTCATGCCGGCGGTGAAGTTGCCAGCGCCTTAGCAGTCAAAACCCTCAGCCAGTATTTTCAAGAACATTGGAAACACGAACTGCCAGATGAAGATTGTATCAGACAAGGAGTTTTAAAAGCCAATCAAGTTATCTACGACATCAATCAGCAAGATGCCAGATCGGGCAGCGGACGCATGGGTACTACTCTAGTCATGTTATTAGTGCAAGAAACCCAGATTGCGGTAGCTCATGTGGGAGACTCCCGCCTTTACCGAATTAATCGACGGGGAATCGACCAACTTACCGTAGATCACGAAGTTGGCCAACGGGAAATCAAACGAGGCGTAGAAAAATCTATTGCCTACTCCCGCCCCGATTCCTACCAACTTACCCAAGCTTTAGGCCCGCGCAACGAGCATTTTGTCGAACCAGATATAAAATTTTTGGAATTAAATGAAGATACGTTACTGTTGCTGTGTTCTGATGGCCTTTCTGACAATGACTTAATCGAAAATCATTGGCAGAGCAGTCTTCAACCACTCCTTAGTTCTAGAGCTAACTTAGAGCAAGGCGTAATTGATTTAATTGAATTAGCCAATCAGTATAACGGTCACGATAATATTACAGCAGTCCTGATCCGGGCCAAAGTACGACCGGATTTGGAGCAAGCTAGAGCAGCTAACGGCTAACTGTCAGTAGTCATCGATGATGAGTGATTTGGTTAATAGTTGGCTAATTATTCCATAAACAACTAAAGACTGATGACAAGTGACCGATGACAAATAACTAATGATTTATCAGTAATGGGATTTTCCAGTGTGGTCACGCTGACCCTCTTACATCCCCAACAATCTGCTCCCCTGCAACAGTGGCGCTTTGAAAACGAAGATGTCATTCGGATCGGTCGCTCTCCCGATAACGACGTGGTGTTGAGCGATAGTCGGGTTTCTCGCTATCACCTGGAACTCCGACGAATAGACATCTCAAACGCCAAGGCAGGGGGCAATTTTGCGTCGATCGCTTGGCGGATGTTCAATCAAGGTACTAATGGAACTTTCTTAGATGGGGTTTTGGTGTCTCAAGCTTGGCTGGCAGATGGCTCCCAACTCCAATTAGCTCAGGGTGGCCCCTTGTTGAAGTTTCAAATTGAGTCCCCAGTACGCCCTACGCCTACTAGCGCCAACTGCACTCATACTGGTAATGCTCCCGGTAATTTGTTCTGCATTCACTGCGGCCAACCCTTGCAAGTTCAACGCACTGTTCGCCAATATCAGATATTGCGGCCTTTGGGACAAGGCGGTATGGGTACTACTTACCTGGCATGGGTGCCGCCAGACCAAAATCGCTCGTCTGAAACCAGCGACGAAAGAAAGGGGTTAGTGGTAATTAAGGAAATGAATGCAGATATGGCAGAAATCACCAAGGCCAGGGAGTTATTTGAAAGGGAAGCTAGAACCCTGAAAAATCTCAACCATCCCGGTATTCCTCAATTTTTTGACTTTTTTACCGAAGCTGGCAAAAAATATCTGGTGATGGAGCTAATTCACGGTCAAGACCTGGAAAAACGGGTGCAGAAAAGCGGACCCGTACCTCCACGACAAGCGATCGAGTGGATGATCCAGACCTGTGAGGTGTTGGAATATATTCACCAACAAGAACCTCCCCTGATTCACCGCGACATTAAACCAGCTAATTTGTTGGTGAAAACGATCGATCGCCGGATCGTAGTGCTCGATTTCGGAGCCGTCAAGGAAATCGGTACTCCTTTGGCTACTCGCATTGGCGCAGAGGGATATAGCGCACCGGAACAAGACAGAGGGCAACCAGTCACCCAATCTGACCTTTACGCCATCGGCCCGACATTGATCTTTCTGGTCACCGGCGAAATGCCCATGCGGTTTTATCGAAAGCAGGGACGAAATTACCAGTTCCAGTTGCAGGATATTCCCACTATTACGCCTAAGTTACGAGATGTAATCGAAACAGTTACTAAAAGCCAGGTCAGGGATCGCTATCAAACTGCTGGGGAGTTAAGCTTAGCTTTGGTAGCTTGTTTATAGCGATCGTTTAGTTCACCCCGGAATTTTAGACTAAAAACTGAGTATCCCATTACATAAAGGGCAAATTAAGCGGCTTTTGATGTTATTCTTCTTCCCAAGCTTCTACAGCGAGCAGTTCGCTAATGGGATCTTGAGTCGAAAAACCAAATTCGAGTAATTCTTTCTTCCAATGGGGCCACTCATCTCCGTAGAGGAGGGCGATTTTCCAGATGCTATCAGTGGATTTAACCAAGTTGGATTCCACTAGCGATCTCACCTGACGTTGCATCTTCACCATTGGGTGAATAACTTGCTGAGTCATACACTCCATTCAATTCAGATTAATTTTGGAAATATTTAACTGAGAAAGGCTTCCCGCTTCTAATGGGTTACCCGTAACGTTTGTCTGTGCAGTGGGGAAGCAAGCTTCTACCCTACTAGCTTAGCATAAACTAGTCAACTAACTCTTACTAGTTTTGCTTTTAATTTTCCACTACAATGCTTAACATAATTATATAAGATTTAGCAAGGTAAATTCCTAAATTTAAGAAAAATAATTTGGTTAGCTTACCGAACTCTAGCTGTACGGTCTGTTCTTGTGCAGTGAAAAGGGAAGGGGAAAGGATGAAGTCAGAAGTCAGAATTCAGAAGTTAGAGTTAACAAATTTCCCTTTTCCCTTTCCCTCTTCCCTAGCCCCGTCTCCCCATAGATCATTCCGCTTCCCCGATCAAAGTAAATGCCGCCCAGTCTCTAGGATTCGGATGTTGTTGCATCGTCGTCAGCATTGCCTGTCGGAGGGCGAAAGCCTTATCTGGCTGTTTTTGCAGATTTTGATAAAATTCTGTCATCAGGGAGGCTGTAGGGGCATCGGGAACCGCCCAGAGAGATACGATCGCACTGGGTACACCCGCCAAGATCAAACTGCGAGATAGTCCGATCACGCCATCGCCAGTAATTTTTCCCCTCCCAGTGTCGCAAGCGCTCAACACCACTAATTCAGCGTTTAGCTTCAGATCGAGGATTTCACTAGCCGTCAGTAAACCATTATCATCGCCTGAAGGAGCCAGCGCGATCGCACCCGGTATCCCCTGACCGAGAAAATCATCCAGTAAACCGTGAGTTGCCAAATGAATTAATCTCGCTTGCGAAATCTGTCCTAAGATAGAAGCTTTTGTAGCTTGATTTCCGGTCAGAGCTTTCGTACCCAGAAGTTGAGCAATTGCCTTTGCTTCCCTTTCCGCGCCTGGTAAACTCGGTAACCGTTCCGCTGATTGACCAACTTCCGTAGCTACGCTAGGCATAGTAGGATTTCCGACAATTAAAGCTTCTTTACCTCCTAAAGAAAGGCTTTCCCTACTTAAGCGTTTTCGTTGCTGGCTAGTCAAATCTAATACTTGAATGGCAGGAGCAGTCAGGATAGTATGTTTTTCAATCAAGTATTTACCAGACGCATCTTGTAAAGCTGCAAAAGGAACGAGAAACAGTTCCCCTTGTGGCATAAAGACGATCCGAGCATTAGGATCGGTTGGTAGTAGGTCTGCGATCGGTTCGATCAAAAGTTGATGTAATTGCTGGAATTTTGCGATCGACCTTCCACTCTCTACTCTAGCTGCGACTGCAATACCGCGACCTCTGACACCGATGGAATCACGACTGCTAAAAATTAAATCGGTAAAAGAAATTTTTTGTTGCTGCCACAAAGATTTAATATCTACTTGACGAAATAACACTTCTCCTGTCGGCTTAACTACCCAAATATACAGTTCTGATTCTCGCTCTTTTGGTTGACCTGTAACTTGAACATCATCTGTAATAATTGAATATTCAACCAGAGTAGCTTTACGTTCTTTAGCAATTTGCTTAATTTGTTCGATTGTTAATGGATTTATCTTTATTTCTTCATTTAAGTTAGATGATAAACGCTTGGCTAACAACTCAACAAAAGCACGCGCACGTCCTCTTTCAGCAATTTCTAGAGCAGATTCAATTTTATTTTGTTTAATCAGGGCTTGTTGAAGAACGCTGTAGGTACGGAATTGAGTTTCAAAGATTGAAACTTTATTAGCATCGCTTAATTCTGAGCGGAGAGATTCTAGTATTTTAATAGCAGCTAATAATTTTTCTGTTGCTTCGGTAAAACTTCCTTGTTTGAGCAAAGTTTCACCCATATTGCTAAGAGTTAACCCTTCGCCAGGACGGTCTCCAATTTGTTGAAAAAGCGATAAAGCTTTTTGATAATCTTCTAATGCTTCAGGATAGTTACCAATTTTAGTTTTAACTAAACCAATCTGATTCAAAATAAATCCGTTCATTCCGGGCTCGCCGACTAAACGACCACCTAAAGCTTTTTGATATGACTCTAATGCTTTGGGATAATCACCCATTTTAAAGTAGGTTGAGCCGATATTGTTGAGAATATTTGGTAAATCGAATCCTGGTTTTGCTAAAGCTTGCTCAAAAAAAACTAAAGCTCGTTCGTACTGACCAAGTTTACTATAAACTAAGCCTAGTTTATTAAAAATAAAATGTCCTATAAAATCCTTTTCATTCTCAGAAAGAGAAGCTTTTAAAGTCAAAGATTCCTGAAGAAAGGATAAGGCTCGATCGTACTGTGCTAAATCCGTATAAAGGATACCCAATTCAACTAATAAAAATGCTTGGGAAAAAGGTTTTCCTTGTTTTTTCGCAATCTCGATTGCTTGCTGATAAAAATCTAAAGCACGGGAATAATGTCCCAGATTTCGATAAATCCAACCCATTCCATGAAGAGTATCTATTTCACGATTTAGATCTTCAGTTTCCCGATTAATAAATAAGTTTAATTCGGTAATTTCTAACTGCTCTTGCCATGAAAGCTTTCCTTCGCCAAGTCTTTTGTGGAGAGCAAGTGATATAAAAATGCCTTGTCCTGCCTTAAAACCCCATTCATTCGCTAGGTAACGACTCATAACTTCCACAATAAGCTTTTCACCAGCGCGATCGCCTATTTTTCTTAAGTTATTTAACTTTTGACGAAATAAGTCTTCAACTTGTTTATATTGTCCAGCATTAAAATAAACGTTTCCCAAATACCCCAGTGTATTTGCTTCACCTTGAGGATTTCTCAATTCTTGATAAATTGCTAAAGCTTGCTGATGTACATCTAATGCTTGATTATAATTGCCAAACAAAACGTATATTTCGCCAATTTTGTTTAATGTTTGGGCAATTCCAATTCGCTCGCCTGCTTTTTGGCGAGCGGCTAAATCTTCCTGTAATACATTCAATTCTCGTGTTAATTGCTCAGTATTTTTAAATCTTCGTATACTACGTGAAATGAGGAATTGATTACTTTTTAAATAAAAGTTAGGCTGATGGTAAAAGCTAGCAGCATCTAATTCATGTTTTGGTAAATTTTGTATTGGTATTGAAGCTGTTGAGTTTCTTGAATAGGTCAAACAAAACAGCAATGTTGTAGCAGATAATGTAAGATAAAAAAGGCGAGAGAGCATAGCTGTTGAGTGATTAGACATTATTGCCAATTTTATTCTTAATTCTTTGCAGTCACAAGATTATCCCTGGAATGCTTCGCCTTTACGCAGTTAAGAGTATATGGCAGTTCTCAGCCTAAGATACGCGACTTCTTGGAGAACTCGGTTATTTAGTTGTTCACAAAGAATTCCGGATTGCGATATTTACTAAAAAAATAGTAGGTTGGGTAGATTTACCCAACCTAAGTTAATCAAGATTTAACAAAAGTTGGGTTTCCAGTTGTTTCACCCAACATACAAACTATCAGGTAGTCAGCGCCGTCTTGACGGAAGAATGCAGCAACAAACCATACTCTAATCCTTCCACTACCGCTTGATAAGAAGCTTCCAAAATGTTGGTAGAAACTCCCACCGTCGTCCAACGTTGATGACCGTTGCTAGACTCAACTAAAACGCGAGTTTTGGCAGAAGTTCCCGTATGTCCGTCGAGAATCCGCACCTTGTAATCTTTTAGCTCGTAATTAGCAATTGCCGGGTAAAAGTTCACCAAAGCTTTGCGTAAGGCAGCATCTAAAGCGGCAACAGGGCCATTTCCTTCGGCTGCTTCCAAAATATCTTTGCCATTGACAGCTACTTTAATGGTAGCGAGAGCGTAAGGAACGCACTCACCTTCCGTATCGCAAGGAACGATATCGCAATGGACTTGAAAACCTTTGAGGGTAAAGAATTTCTGCCTTTGTCCCAACGCTTCCCGCATTAGCAACTCAAAACTCGCCTCTGCTGCTTCAAATTGATAACCTTGATTTTCCAATTCTTTCAGGCGATTGAGAATTTGACGACAAGCAGGATTTTGCTTGTCTAAATCGATGCCAAAAGTGCGAGCTTTTGCTAAAACATTACTTAAGCCTGCTTGGTCGGAAATCACGATGCGGCGACGGTTGCCGATTTTTTCTGGTTCTAGGTGTTCGTAAGTGTAGGGATTGCGCTCAACTGCGCTAACATGAATACCACCCTTATGAGCAAAAGCAGAAACTCCTACAAATGCGGCGTGTTCGTCGGGTGCTAAATTAGCAATTTCGCTGATCAAACGGCTGGCTTTGGTTAATTGTGCCAGTTCTTCGTCTTTGATACAGTCATAACCTAGTTTCAGTTGTAAATTGGGGATCACAGAGCAAAGGTTGGCATTACCGCAGCGTTCGCCATAGCCGTTGATCGTGCCTTGTACCATTCTCACACCTTCTCTGACGGCTGCTAGAGAATTTGCCACTGCCATATCTCCGTCATTGTGGGTGTGGATGCCTAATTTGGGAGTAGGAGATGAAGCAGCATCTCCTTCCATTGCCAAAATGGGAAAAGCTTCGATGACATTCCGGACAACTTGGCTAACTTCGTGGGGAAGCGTACCGCCGTTAGTGTCACACAGTACGATCCATTCTGCACCAGATGCTAGAGCGATTTCCAAAGTTTTCAAAGCATATTCGCTATTATGCTTGTAACCATCAAACCAATGTTCCGCATCGTAAATTACCCGTCGCTTCTGGCTTCTGAGATACTCGATCGTATCTCGGATCATCGCCAAATTCTCTTCTAAACTCGTCTTTAAACTTTCCGTAACGTGCAAATCCCAAGATTTGCCAAAAATTGTCACCCAGCGAGTACCTGCGGCCAAAATCGCTTGGAGCATGGAATCCTCAGCCGCTAAAACTCCCGGTCTTCGCGTAGAACAAAAAGCCACCGCCTCTGCTTGGGTGAGGGGTTGTTCCTTCAGTTTCCAAAAAAATTGTACGTCCTTGGGATTCGCTCCCGGCCATCCACCTTCAATAAAAGGTATGCCCAATTGGTCTAATTGATGGGCTATCCGCAATTTATCTTCTAATGATAGGGATAGTCCTTCTCTTTGAGCGCCATCCCGCAGAGTAGTATCGTATATGCAAATTTGGTTAGATGTATCCTTAGTCATGGAATTTCAGTAGATGAAAAGATAAGTTGAGGGGGTGAGGCAAGAGGAGGAGATGGGAAGATGGCGAGATGGGGAGATGGGAAATATAAAAAATAAGTTAAATTTTATCCTTCATCCTTCAGACTTCATCCTTTCCCAATTAAAGAATTGTCGCTCCTCTCTTGAAATACAAATGGTTATTTGTTAATAAATTTAGAAATAACAAATACACATTGATAAACAACTATGCCAAAAGTAGCTGCACAAGGGAAGACTTTTGAATGTGCTCCTGGCGCAAATTTACGTAACGTTCTTCTAGAAAATGGAGTTGAGCTATACAACGACAAAGCTAAACAATTGAACTGTCGCGGCATAGGTACTTGTGGTACTTGTGCGGTGAAAGTAGAAGGGCAAGTTTCCGAACCTAGCTGGCGAGAAAAAGCTCGCTTGTCCCTTCCTCCCCATTCTCCCTCGAAAACCCTTCGTTTAGCCTGTCAAACCAAGGTTTTAGGTGATGTTTCCGTGACAAAATATGATGGGATGTGGGGACAAGGCGATCGCGCTGTCTGGACACCCGAAAGCTAGACTGAGTATAGCCTCTCCCCTTTTCAAACTCAAAAATGATTGCGGATTTCCCCAAAAAGGAAATATATTCTTTATCTTTTTGCGTTAGTGAGAAATGGGGAGATGGGGGATGGGGAACAAATTTTTTCATCCTTCAGACTTCAGACTTCATCCTTTCCCCTTTCCCTTCCCCTTTTCTCTATTTTAAGGAACAGTTGATATGAGAGAATATATTGCGATCGCGATCGTCGCGGTAGCGATCGCAATCTTAATCGGAACAGTCGCAGGCATAAATTTTAGCTGGGGTAACCAGAATAACGACTCCATCAGCCCTTCTCCTACACCCACATCCCCTACGCCTACTCCTTCTCCTACTCTGACAGATACTCCCAGAACACCAGTTGATGATAGTCCAACCCCCTCACCCTCGTCCAATCCATCTCCTAAAGAAGATGAATCTATACCCGCACTTTGGTAGAAAAACGGGTTGCAGTATTTTTGAATAAATGAATATATTAAACGACATCTTAATTATCGGCGGCGGCATCATTGGCCTTTCTGTGGCGATCGAACTAAAATTAAGAGGCGCAACTGTCACGGTTTTAACGCGAGACTTCTCAGAAGCCGCCGCCCATGCAGCGGCTGGAATGCTAGCCCCCCAAGCCGAACAAATACCCCCTAGTCCCATGCTGGACTTATGTCTGCGTAGTCGGGCGCTTTATCCAGATTGGACGAGAAAATTAGAAGAAATCACCGGTTTAGACACCGGATACTGGCCTTGTGGTATTCTCTCTCCTGTCTATACCTGCGAACAACAGCATCAACAAAATCACACTTCGGCTACATCTCCGGTTAGCATTTGGTTAGATGATACAGCTATTCATCAACACCAACCCGCACTCAGTTCAGAAGTGATAGGTGGGTGGTGGTATCCCGAAGATGGTCAAGTTGACAACCGCGCCTTAGCAAAAACCTTGTGGACAGCAGCCCAACAATTAGGTGTTAAAATTTCCCAAGGCGTACAAGTGGAAAAATTGGTAATTCACAATCAGCAAATTACCTATGTCCAAACCTCTCAAGGAGATTGGCAAGCCGAACATTATGTTTTAGCTAGTGGCGCTTGGGCAAATCAATTATTGCCAGTGCAAGTATCTCCCACCAAAGGACAAATGCTATCAGTACGAGTACCATCATCAACCCAACCTTTAAAGCAGGTTTTGTTTGGCGATGAAATTTATATCGTACCTCGTCAAAATGGCAGAATTGTCATCGGAGCAACCAGTGAAAATGTAGGATTTACTCCTCATAATACACCAGCCGGAATCCAAGCCTTGCTAGCCAGAGCAATTCGACTTTATCCAGAATTACAAGATTTTACCATAGAAGAATTTTGGTGGGGATTTCGACCGGCAACACCAGATGAGTTACCTATTCTTGGCGCTAGCCCCTACGAAAATCTGACATTAGCATCTGGTCACTATCGTAACGGTATTTTGTTAGCTCCCATCACTGCTTTACTAATAGCAAATTCGCTCTGGGAAGAAAAACTCGATCCTCTTTTACCACATTTCCATTATGCTCGGTTTGCCAATTAAGGCAAGCTGAAATGAGGGAGTTGGAAAAAAGTTAAAAGTCACGCATAAAGTTCTTTGAACTTTTCACTTCAGCCTTCAGCCTTCATCCTTCATTCTTTTTCCAATACTTATCAACTATGCAAACTCTCGAAAAATCCGTTTCTCAACTTGTCGATCAACCCCTGATTATTGCTGGAAAAACCTTTCAATCTCGCTTAATGACGGGAACTGGTAAATATCGCAATATCGCAGAGATGCAGCAAAGTATTGCCGCTAGCGGTTGCGGAATCGTGACGGTGGCGGTGCGGCGGGTACAAAACAACGCGCCCGGACATGAAGGGTTGGCAGAAGCGATCGACTGGACTAAAATTTGGATGTTGCCCAACACGGCTGGCTGTCAAACAGCAGAAGAAGCAATTCGCGTAGCCAGATTAGGACGCGAAATGGCTAAATTGCTGGGGCAGGAAGATAATAATTTCGTCAAATTAGAAGTTATCCCCGATCCTAAGTATCTATTGCCCGATCCGATCGGTACTCTGGAAGCAGCAGAAAAATTAGTCAAAGAAGGTTTTGCCGTTTTACCTTATATTAATGCTGACCCACTGCTGGCTAAACGTTTGGCAGAAGCGGGTTGCGCCACTGTAATGCCTTTGGCTTCCCCCATCGGTTCCGGACAAGGTTTGAAAAACGCCGCCAATATCCAAATAATTATTGACAATTCTACCGTTCCCGTGGTAGTAGATGCGGGAATTGGTTCTCCCAGCGAAGCAGCAGCGGCAATGGAAATGGGGGCAGATGCTTTATTAATTAATACGGCGATCGCGCAAGCGACCAATTCCCCCGCTATGGCACGAGCAATGGCTTTAGCCGCCGAAGCAGGCCGTTTAGCTTATTTATCTGGCAGAATTCCCGTGAAAGCTTACGCTAGCGCTAGTTCTCCCTTGACTGGGACTATTAGTTAGGGGAAAGGGGAAGAGAAAGGGGGCGGGGGAGCAGGGGAGCAGGGGGAAAGGGAATTTCTAGACCAAATATTCTCTGCGTCAGGAGCATCCCCCCATCTCCCCTCCTCATATCTCCTATAAAAAAGATTTATACCTATAATGAGGTAACGTTTATGATAATTTTTGTTACAATTATTAAAGATAAAAAGATGAGGATAAATTCATGCCTTATACAACGGAAGAAGGTGGACGCCTAAACAATTTTGCGATCGAACCCAAAATTTATGAGGCAGCACCTCCGAGCAAAGCCCAACAGCGGAACTATGTCATTATGGGCGTGGCGGCTCTAGCTCTGGTTGGCGGCTTGATCGCGATCGCATTCTCTGCGTCTAGCATTGGTTAAATACAAAAATTAAAAAAATAGCAGGATTGTCAAATAGACCAGATTGCCTACTTGATGGCAATCTGGGTTGTTTTATTTTAAATAAATAAAGCTCTATATCATATCACAAAAATTTGATTAAATTTAAGATAACTTTTGAGCGCGTGCTGGTTGACTACTTAAAATGGGAAAGCGTAGCTGCCTAAAAGTAAGATTAAGAAAAATAACCAGCAATCAAGGCTTTCGATAATGTAAAAATTGGGATAGGATAGGCCAGACTCTCCATGTTGATTAGCTGGTGTTTTCTTAAATCCATTCTGCAATAGTAATTTGGAAGCGAAGGTGCGTGAAAGGTTTTTCTACCGTAGCAGAGCTAGACCTGAAAGAATTATTCCCATTTGAACTGGATCGATTCCAGTTAGATGCGATCGCGGCATTAAACGCCGATCGATCGGTGGTAGTTTGCGCCCCCACCGGATCGGGAAAAACATTAGTGGGAGAATACGCCATTTACCGTGCCTTAGCCCACAATCGGCGGGTATTTTACACCACGCCGTTAAAAGCTTTGTCCAACCAAAAATGGCGAGACTTTAGCGAACAGTTCGGTGCCCAAACAGTAGGATTGCTGACAGGGGATATGTCGATCAACCGGGAAGCCCCAATCCTGGTGATGACTACGGAAATTTTTCGCAATATGCTTTACGGGACACCCATAGGAGAAGTAGGCACTTCTTTAGTAGGGGTAGAAACGGTAGTGCTGGATGAATGTCACTACATGAACGATCGCCAGCGGGGTACCGTTTGGGAAGAATCAATTATTTATTGTCCCCACGAAATTCAATTAGTAGCCCTTTCTGCCACAGTTGCCAACTCTCAACAACTCACCGACTGGATCGGACAAGTACATGGGCCAACAGACTTAATTTATTCGGATTTTCGCCCAGTACCTTTAGAATTTCACTTTTGCAACACCAAAGGGCTATTTCCCTTATTAAACGAGAATAGTACGAAACTCAGTCCTCGCTTGAAACCAAAAAGCGGACAAAACAAACCAGCTAACCGAAAACCAGAAAGTCCCAGCATTACCTACGTACTCAGTCACCTGGCGCAGAGAGATATGCTGCCAGCAATTTATTTTATCTTCAGTCGCCGGGGCTGCGACCAAGCAGTGACAGAAGCGGCAGACTTAGAATTGGTAAACAAAAGAGAAGCGCGAGAATTAAAAACAAGAATTGACGAATTTTTAGTTCGTTTTCCAGAAGCGGGGCGTGTAGGACAGGTAGAACCCCTTTATCGGGGTATTGCTGCCCACCATGCCGGAATTTTGCCGACTTGGAAAGGTTTTGTGGAAGAACTATTCCAATTGGGTTTAATTAAAGTGGTGTTTGCTACCGAAACTTTGGCAGCTGGGATTAATATGCCTGCCAGAACAACGGTAATTTCCAGTTTATCCAAACGTACCGATCGCGGACACAGGCTGCTGAATGCTTCGGAATTCTTGCAAATGGCAGGGCGGGCAGGACGGCGGGGAATGGACGAACGGGGCTATGTAGTAACCGTACAAACTCCCTTTGAAGGGGCAAAAGAAGCGGCTTACTTGGCAACATCTCAACCAGATCCGTTAGTGAGTCAGTTTAGCCCCAGTTACGGTATGGTGCTGAACTTGCTGCAAACTCACACGATCGAAGAAGCGCAAGAACTGGTAGAACGCAGTTTTGGTAAGTACTTGGCTACTTTATATCTGGAACCGCAACGGCAAGAAATCGCCCGGTTATCGGCAGAATTAGAGAAAGTGCAGTCTCATTTGGAAAGTCTCGATCCGGCTGTGTTGGCTAATTATGAAAAGTTACAACAAAGATTGCGGGTAGAAAGACAATTACTGAAAACTTTACAGCAGCAGTCGGCTTCCATGCAGGCTGGCGATTTGGGGGTCGCTTTAAATTACGCGATCGCAGGTACTATTCTCAGCTTAAAAGGCAAGCACGTACCCGTTCCCACACCCATACCAGCTACTTTAGTTACCAAAGTACCTGGCCCAGGCCAAAGCCCTTATCTGATTTGCTTGGGACGAGATAATCGTTGGTACGTAGTTGCCAGCGTTGATGTAGCAGGGTTTCATGCCGAATTGCCTCGCATTACGGCAGTGGATAGCTTGGGAGGGCCACCAGCAGAACTACCGATGAAGGCAGGTAGCGTGCGTAACGGTAATGAGGTGACTGCTGCGATCGCTTCCACGATACCAACTCCGCCGCCCCCAGAGGAAGCCGCAGAAGTATACGCCCAAGGGGAACGAGTCAAAGCGATCGAAGCCCAACTGCAAAATCACCCCATCCACCAATGGGGTAACCCCGGTACTTTAATCAAACGGTATCGGCGGGTGGAAAGTTTGCAGGAAGAATTAAGCGATCGACAAGAAAAATTCGAGCGGCAAGCCCAACGCCACTGGGAAGAATTTATCGATCTGATCAATATTTTACAAGGCTTTGGCTGCTTGGAAGGACTGCAACCCACCATTATGGGTCAAGCTGCCGCCGCCATTCGAGGCGATAATGAGCTATGGTTAGGGCTGGCATTGATGTCTGGGGAATTCGATCGCCTAGACCCCCATCACCTAGCCGCCGCCTGTTCTGCTTTAGTTACCGAAACACCCCGCCCAGACGCTTATACTAAGTACGAGCCAAGTCCAGAAGTGGAACAAGCAATAGATAGATTGCGAAATATCCGACGCCAGCTATTCCAAATGCAGCGTCGCCATTACGTAGCCTTACCAGTCTGGTTGGAAGATAAATTAATTGGTTTAGTGGAACAATGGGCATTAGGCGTTGAGTGGGTGCATCTGTGTGAAAACACTACTTTAGATGAAGGAGATGTAGTGCGGATGTTACGCAGAACCTTAGATTTTCTCTCCCAAATTCCTCATGTACCTCATGCGTCAGACTCCCTAAAACGCAATGCCCAACGCGCTTTGCAACTGATGGATCGGTTCCCAGTAAATGAGATTGTTGGGTAATGGGAATTAGTTATTAGAGTTTTTACAAAAGTCTCAGACCTTGTTTTTTTTACCACAGATATCCACAGATAAACACAGATGAACACAGATAATATTGATGAGATATCGACTTTGGCAAGAGGTCTAATAGTTGTTTTTCATTTGTGGATAAAATGACCAAGATTAAAAATGGTTGATAAGTCCCTGTGAATCTAAAATTTAAAATCGGAGTGGGGAGTGAGGGAAAAGGTGTCTGTTTTTGGGAATCAAAATTTAAAAAATATTACTCAAAAAGAAATTAAAACTAAGGTGTGGAGATTAAAAGCAGCTTCCAGCCTTAGTTTTTTAGCATTTAACTGTTTATTTTTAGTATTTAATTCCGCTGCCGTTGCAGAAGGAATTCGCTTAGGAGTAGTGCGTAGTGCGGATAATGCAACTCAGTGGAGTGGTATTACAACTCGTTTAAATGAAAGCGGACTTTCTTACTGCATAGTTGACCTGCAAAAAGTACAGAATGCGGCTGATTTGAATGGCCCTAACGTGCTATTTTTTCCCAACGTGGAAAGTTTGACTCAGGAACAGGTGTCAGCACTGGAAGCCTGGATGAAAAAAGGCGGTCGTGTCATCGTCAGTGGCCCGCTGGGGAGCTTTTCGCCCCCTGGCGTGCGTCAAAAATTACGTAGTTTGCTCGGTGCTTATTGGGCTTTTCCTCTCTCGCAACCAGAAGCGCTACAACCAATGCGAACGCGAACTCAAGAATGGGTAAATTCGCAACTAGCAGGAACCGTTCACGGCGGAGTGATCATTCCCACTGGATTAAATAGTCAAACTGCCGCTACTTGGACGATTAGCGACTCTCCACCGGCAGTAGTAACTACTAACCAAACTACTTTTTTTGGTTGGCGCTGGGGTGTTGGTTCTGCTGTTAGTTCTCAAATGGATTTAGGATGGTTGCGATCGGCAATTAGTCGTTATGGCAATATTGCTCAAGCTGGTGGTAATGTTCCCACTGCTGGTAGTTGTGTTGCTCCCGGTGCAGCGAATGTAGCAACTGCTCCCAGACAGAGCGGGCAGGGTGCAAGTAGAGTAGTAGTAGTAAATCCATCTCCGAGTCCCCGCGTCTCCGCGTCACCACGTCCCCCCATCCCCCCATCCC